>NZ_JAUMUL010000121.1 GCF_030530635.1 Actinomyces sp. | reverse complement strand
ACAGACCACCACCAGAACAACCGAAGAAGACCAACCACCACAACTACCGACCTCGGCACGTAAGACCTACCGATCTCGCGATGGTGAGGTGGACACGGAGGCGGAATAGGCGCGCGGCCATCCCGCCGGGTAACCTCGGTCCCGGTTCCACCGCCCACCCAGGAGCAGCTATGTCCGCCGTCGAGCCCAACGCCGCGAACGAACCCGCCCGCCCCGAGCGCACCGCCGAGTATCCCGACACCGTCGCCCACGCCGCAGCCACGCCCGAGCAGGCGATGCCCTACCGAGACCTCGGCCTGAAGGACGAGGAGTACGACTCGATCAAGAACATCCTCGGCCGCCGCCCCACCGCGGCGGAGCTGGCCATGTACTCGGTGATGTGGTCCGAGCACTGCTCCTACAAGTCCTCCAAGCTTCACCTGCGTCAGTTCGGGGAGAAGACCACCCCCCAGATGCGCGAGCACCTGCTGGTCGGCATGGGGGAGAATGCCGGCGTCGTCGACATCGGCGACGGCTGGGCCGTCACCTACAAGGTCGAGTCTCACAACCACCCCAGCTTCGTCGAGCCCTACCAGGGGGCCGCCACCGGCGTCGGCGGCATCGTGCGCGACATCATCTCCATGGGTGCCCGGCCCGTGGCCGTCATGGACCAGCTCCGCTTCGGCGCCGTAGACCACCCGGACACCGCCCGCGTGGTGCACGGGGTGGTAGCTGGCGTGGGCGGCTACGGCAACTGCCTGGGTCTGCCCAACATCGGCGGTGAAATCGAGTTCGACCCCTCCTACCAGGAGAATCCGCTCGTCAACGCCCTGTGCGTGGGCGTGCTGCGGCATGAGGACATCCACCTGGCCAACGCCTCCGGCGCGGGCAACCAGGTGGTCCTGTTCGGCGCCCGCACCGGCGGTGACGGCATCGGCGGCGCCTCCATCCTCGCCTCGGAGTCCTTCGAGGACGGCATGCCCGCCAAGCGGCCGAGCGTGCAGGTGGGTGACCCCTTCATGGAGAAGGTCCTCATCGAGTGCTGCCTGGACCTGTTCGCGGCCGACCTGGTGCTCGGCATTCAGGACCTCGGCGCCGCCGGCATCTCCTGCGCCACCAGCGAGCTGGCCTCCAATGGCGACGGCGGCATGCACGTGGACCTGGAGAACGTGCTGCTGCGCGACCCCACCCTGACGGCCGGGGAGATCCTCATGAGCGAGTCCCAGGAGCGCATGATGGCGGTCGTCGCCCCGGACAAGCTCGACGACTTCATGGCGGTGATCGACAAGTGGGACGTCGAGGCCTCCGTGATCGGCGAGGTCAATGGCTCCGGTCGGCTCACCATCGACCACTTCGGGGAGCGGATCGTGGACGTCGACCCGCGCACGGTCGCCCACGAGGGGCCCACCTACGACCGCCCCTACGCCCGCCCGGCCTGGCAGGACGCCCTGAACGCCGACACCTCCGACGCACTGGCCCGGCCCGAGACGGTAGCGGAGCTGGCGGAGCAGGTGCGCGCCGTCGTCACCAGCCCCAACCAGGCCTCCGCCGCCTGGGTCACCGACCAGTACGACCGCTTCGTGCGCGGCGCCACCGCCCTGGCCCAGCCCGACGACGCCGGCGTCATCCGCGTGGATGAGGCCACCGGCCGCGGGGTTGCGATTGCCACCGACGCCAATGGTCGCTTCACCAAGCTCGATCCGACCACCGGCGCCGCCCAGGCGCTGGCCGAGTCCTACCGCAACGTGTGCACCGTGGGTGCCCGCCCGCTGGCCGTCACCGACTGCCTCAACTTCGGCTCCCCGGAGGACCCCGATGCGATGTGGCAGCTGGTGGAGGCGATCACCGGCCTGGCCGACGCCTGCCGCGAGCTGGGCGTGCCCGTCACCGGTGGGAACGTTTCCCTGTACAACTCCCACGGGAAGGTCAAGGGCCTGCCCGATTCCTCCATCAACCCGACCCCGGTGGTGGGTGTGCTCGGCGTGATGGGCGACGTGCGCCGGGCCAACCCGTCGGGCTGGCAGGAGGAGGGCCTGGCCATCATTGCTCTGGGCGAGACCCGCGACGAGCTGGACGGCTCGGCCTGGACCCGCGTGGTGCACGACCACCTGGGCGGTCTGCCGCCGCAGGTGGATCTGGAGGCGGAGGCCGCCCTCGGGCGGGTGCTGGTGGCCTTGAGCGAGGTGGACCTGCCCGACGGGTCCCGGCTGGTGCGCGCCGCCCACGATCTGTCCGCCGGCGGGCTGGCGCAGAGCCTGGTCGACGCTTGCCTGCGCTTCGGTGTGGGCGCGGCCATCGACCTGGCCTCCCTGCCTGGCGACGTCGACGACTTCACCGCCCTGCTGTCCGAGTCCGGCGCCCGCGCCCTGGTGGCGGTGCCGGAGGGTGCCCTGCCCGCGGTGGCGGCGGCCGCCGAGGCCGAGGGCGTGACCTGGGGGCGCCTGGGCACCACTGGCGGGGACATGCTCGCCGTCACCGGCACCGACCTGCTGGCCGACGGCGGCTCCGGCCGCCCGCTCGTGCTGGACCTGGATGAGCTGCGCGCAGGGGTGCAGGCGACTCTGCCGGCGCTGTTCGACTGAGGTCGCCCAGGGGGCGTTCTAGGGAGGGCATTTAGAATGCCGGTTCGCGGTCTGTTACGCCTGTTAGGGGTTTACTGCGCCACTTAGGGGTCTGCTGAATGGCGCAGAGGCCTTCAGCAGACCGTTAACTGGCGTTGTTAACGGTGAAGCGGCGTAGTAGACGCGCGGCGGGGGCGTGGGTGCTCGAGGTGGTGGCCGGCGGGAATGTAGGTGGTCGATGGCGTCGGCTGGCGACTGGGCGGGAGGAGGCCGTTGCATGTTATCTGTGGTGTTGGTGGGATGTGTGTGGCGGGTGATGCTGGTGGGGTGTTGTGTTGAGGTTGCAATTTGGTCTATGGTACAAAGATAGGTGCGTTTTGACCTCGACTTTTCCGTATGACTTCGTTGAAAGGTCAGGAAGTACCTCGCACCGGCAGGTATATTGCGACTGCTTCGGTGGCATGGTCTGTGGAGCACTTGCTGGTTTCTCGTGCGTGGCTGGGTGGGGTGGCGTGCTAATGACATACTGAGACCGGGAGGCTTATTTGCAGCACCTCCAGTCTCCCAATACAATCACAACTTATCCGTACAATCCCACGGAAAGCACAGGAATTCCGCAGCGGTGGGTCGACCTATGAACAATCCCCGGCGGTTCCACTGGCTCTGATGTTGTACCCCCCTTGGTGGTGCGGGCGCATGTACCACCACTTCCTGGGGCGCAGAATTCTCACGGATCGTCGACTGTAACGTACGAGCCGTCAGGGTAACACGCTAACCCTCACGCGGGATCCGCCGCGCGCACCCAACTGGCGCACACGCCCGGAGATTCAGGCACATGCCAACCACCAGTCCACCGTGTCCCTAAGCATGAGGAGTCGTTTTAGTGTCTTTTTTGGGTTTCGGCTTGGTCGGTGAGGTAGGTGATGGTGCGG
>NZ_JAUMUL010000120.1 GCF_030530635.1 Actinomyces sp. | reverse complement strand
CACGGCCGCGGCGGGGGCGGCGGCGGTCACGTCGAAGGTCTCCTCGAAGGCCTTGACGAACTCGGACAGCTCAATGAGGGAGAGCTCCTTGAAGGCCTCGATGAGCTCGTCGGTGGTCAGCTTCGCCATGATGGGCGTTCCTTCCTGGAAAAGGGGTCCTGCGCTGCTTTTGCTGTCTTGAAGCGCAGGGCGGTTTCGGGTTGGTGGCGGTCGCGGCTCAGGCCGCGGTCTCCTGCTTCTCGCGCAGGGCGTCGACGGTACGAACCGCCTGGGACGCGGGTGCGGCGAAGAGGTATGCGGCCTTGGACAGGGACGCCTTCATAGCGCCTGCAGCCTTGGCCAGCAGCACCTCGCGGGATTCGAGCGAGGCGAGCTTGTCGACCTCGTCCGCACTCAGGGCGTTGCCGTCCATGACGCCGCCCTTGAGGATGAGGTGCTTGTTGTCCTTGGCGAAGTCGCGCAGAGCCTTGGCGGCCTCGACCGGCTCCCCGGTGACGAAGGTCAGGGCGGTGGGGCCCTTCAGATCGTCCACGATCGCGTCAAGCCCGACCCGGCGGGCGGCGATGGAGGCCAGCGTGTTCTTCGCCACGGTGTACTCGGCGTTGCCGGCGAGCGAGCGGCGCAGGTCCTTGAGGTCGGCGACGCTCAGCCCACGGTACTCGGTGAGCAGAACGGCGTTGGCCTCACGGAACTTGTCCGCCAGCTGTGCAACAGCCGCGTCCTTCTCAGGCCTTGCCATGGGCCCTCCTTCCGTGGTCTGCCACAGGTTCCGGCACTGGAAGAGCCCCGCGCCGGTGGGCACGGGGCTCGCTACTGCGCTCGGAGGTCACCGAGGGCCGCTGAGGGCTCGTTCTCACCTGCGCCGGCTCCGCCTGATGCGGACTTCGTCCCGCCTGCGCGGGAGACCTGCGGTCTTTGGCAGACGCCACAATACACACGGTCCGCCCCCGGGGCGCAAGCCCGCCGCCCCACAGCGGCGGTGCTTTCGGTCACGCGGCCGCCGACCGCAGCAGGCGGCCGGGAATCAGCTCAGAGGTTGACGACGGGCACGTCGGTGAGTCGCCAGGGGTGAGAGACGACTCCGTCCTCCGCGCCGGCCGCCGGATGGTCGACGACGACGACGTCCTCGCCGGTGTCCGGCCAGACAACGCACACGGTGATCCTCTCACCCTGGCTGAGCTTGTCCCCCAGATCCAACTCGGTCAGTGCCCGGTGGGCGCTGGTGCCTTCGAGCAGATAGTCGACCGGGTAGATACGGTCCGAGCCGGACAGCAGCATCAGCCCATCGGCTGAGAACGCATTGGTCAGGCCGGCGAGTTCGCCCCGCGCATTGGCCATCCCGACGCCGGGGTCGTTGACCCAGCCGAGGTTCAGGGCGGAGACGGAGCCGCCCCTTCCACCTTCCAGCTGCAGCTCCCCGAACAGCAGCCCGTCGCGGCGGACGACCTTCTCCAGGGCGAGGACGACCTGTCCGCCCGATGCATCGGTGGCATCAACGGTGATGCCGTTGGGCCCGCGTCCGACGGGGCCTGCGGCCTCGGGCAGCGTGGTGTCGCCATCGGTGCGGGACAGGGCTCCGTCGGTGCCGCCGGAGGGGGTGATGACGATCTCGACGCGCCGGTTGGCCTGGCGGTGGGTGTCGGAGTCGTTGTCGACCTTGGGCTCGCTCTCCCCCTTTCCGGTGACGGTGACCTTCCAGGCGGTGAGGTCCGTCAGCTCCCCCAGGCGCTTGGAGACCGCCTGGGCGCGCTGCTCGGAGAGGGTCTGGTTGTGGGCGTCGTCGGCGACGTCGTCGGTGTGGCCGACGATCTCCAGTTCACCACCTTCGTATCCGGCGATGGTCTCGGCGACACTCTTGAGCACGCCGTCGGCGTCGGCGGACAAGTCTGCGGAGTCGGAGCCGAAGGTGACGTCGCTGGAGACGTCGACGGTGGTCTCCTGGTCGGTGGTCAAGCCGCTGGAGGAGCCGTCGAAGGCCTGCGTGTAGCGTTCCAGCGGGACCGGTGTACGCAGCCTGGCGTAGGGGTTGGCGGCCTTGACGATGGTGTCCACGTCGAGTCTGGGCGCACCCGCGGCGTCGTCGTCAACGACCGCGATATCTACGAAACCGATGCCGGACAGGAAGACGGTGACGGCGTCGACGTCCACCGGGCCGAAGGTTGCACGCAGGTCCTGTCTCCCACCGGGTTCGAGCGGAACAAATATGGCTTGCCAGCTGGTGGTGGACCACAGGCGCGAGCCGGCGGTGTCGATCAGCCGCAGCGGTTTGTAGTCGGCGACGGTTGTGAGCAGTCCGCCAATGAGGCGTTCGCCGATGTTCACTGCTTCGGTGTTGCTGCCCGGGGCCTCAGCGCGAATGGGCAGGATGGCGAGTTCCTCCCCCTTGTACTCCGTCCGGACCAGGGGGCCGACGGCGAGGGTGAGTTCTTGGCCCTTTACCTGTGCCTGAATCTGTGCGCTCTTGGCCGCGTTGGCGGAGGCGGAGGCATCCGCGGTGGGGGTAGTCGTCACCTGCACCACCGGCGTGGGCCGGTCCGTGCTGCACGCGGATACGCCGCCGATGCCGGCGAGCACCGGCAAAGCCAGGGCGGTGCGGCGGGGCAGGCGAATGCCGTTGGCGTGCTGGAGCCGGTTGTGCATGGGGTCCCCCTTCGTGACCGTTCGTCCGGTGTCGTGTTGGCTCTGGCTTGCCTGGGTTGCCCGGGTTGCGCCGCCGGTTGCCGCGAACCCCTCTCAGGCATCGCTTCGACGCGCAGGTAACGACTTGGGTCGACCATACCGCGCCTGCGGCGGTCCGGGCCAGCGCGGAAACCACCGGCGGGCGCCGCGTCCGCGGCCCCGCCGCCCCACGGCGAGGATGTCGCGTCCGGAGCGAATCCGCCCGTCAGCCGTCCACGACGGGGATGTCAGTCAGGCGCACCGCGAGATGTTGGCCGAATGCGTCATCCTCACCGATCATGTCCATGGTCACCGTGTCCTCACCAGGGGCTCGGCAAAGTCGGTGTCTGGGTTGGGGGTTGTTAGGGGTTTTCGGTGTGTTGGTGCGGGTGCGGCGCGATCTTCCGGAGACGATGGAGGCGCTAGATAAAGCCATTGCCTTGGAAGGTCGCGCCGCTGTGTCATCAGCCCCCACTTCTGCCCTGTCGCGCCAGCCCCTGACCGGGATGTTCGCAGGTGTCCCGGACCCGCGGCATCGGCGCGGGTGCCGTCACCGCCTGGACACTTTGCTGGCTTTGGCGGCGGTGGGGGTGCTGGCCGGCTGTCGTACCCTGCTGGCGATCTGGGAGCACGCCCAGGACCTGACCGGCGGCCAACTACGGCAACTGGGACTACCGCAAGACCGGGACATCCCCTCGGAGTCCACCTGGAGTGCTGGGTGTTTTTTGGACTTTCAGTTGTTGTGTGTTTGTCAGGCTGCTTTCTGGGTGGCGGCCTGCTGTAGTTCTCGTTCGAACTGGTTGGGTGTGCGGTACCCGAT
>NZ_JAUMUL010000119.1 GCF_030530635.1 Actinomyces sp. | reverse complement strand
GCTGCGCTGTGAGCGTTCTCTTGTCAAAACCCCCCCTGGGGGGGCTTTACACCCCCCGGGGGTGGGCGCCAACCCCACCCCAAGGTCGTAAACCGTCAACCGTCGGCGGAGACTTGGGAGGCGGTGGTACTTACGGCGGTGGCCGGTACGGGCAGGCCCGCGCACAAGGGCGATCAGGTAGATCCCGCCCGCAAAACTCGTCAAGCGTAGGAGGCAATAATGCGCCGGGATGTGGCGTCGACGGTGAGCGTGCCGCCGTGGGGGAGGATCCACTGGGGTCGAGTATGACCGAAGGGGACGCCTATGCAGACCGGTGCCTGCGTGTTGTAGCGGCGGATGACCTCAAGCGCGCCCTGGGCCTGCTCCTGCCGGTACTGCGCACGCTCCCGGGCGTCAGGAGAGGTCTGGGGATTGGATGCGGGCGGTCGGGCCAGCAGGATGGCGGCCACGGCTTCGAGCACTCCCCGTTCCCCCAGAGAGCGCAGCATGCCCGCGACCAATTCCCGACCGGGGAGTATCTCAGAGGTTTCCAGCATCAGCACACAGCCATCAAGGGCACTGGCATCGGCATGGATACGCCCCGCGGCGAGGCCGAGCACCAGCACCTCCAAGCATCCGCCCCAGCCGGGGCCGCTGACTGTTGCGGAAGGCCCGTCCCAAAGCCACGGCTCGGTCTGCTCGCGGACTCCGTATTCGTGCAGTGCCCGCGGATCGGCCCAGTCCTTGCCGAAGTCCTCCGAGTATCCCGGCTCGGTGACTTCCAGAACCTCACCCGTCAGCAGTGCGGCGCGCAGCGAGGCACTATGAATGGTGTCGACCTCGGGCCCGGGGCCCAGGTGAACCTGGGTGGCGCCGCCGTGGAAGCTGCACACGCCGTGCTGCCACAGCCACTGGTGCAGGTTGGTGTTATCGGAGTAGCCGAGCACCGGCTTGGGGTCTTTCAGTACGGGCTCGGCGTCAAGGAGTGGTAGGACCGTCATCTCATCGTCACCGCCCGCGGTGGCGATGACCGCGCGAATGTTCGGATCGGAGAAGGCCGCATTCAGATCGTCGGCGCGCTCACGTGCGCCGGCGCCGAGACGGCGGGTCGTGGGGAACTACACCGGCACCAGACCGGTTATGGCCTGAAGCCGTTCCAAGTCCTGTTCATGAACTGCGGGGCCGATCGCGGGCACCGCCAGCGACGGCGACAGTACCGCGATCCTGTCGCCCGCCTTGGCCTTACTGGGCCGGGTCAATATATCCATGCCTTCGCACCATAGCCGGACGGGTACAGGGCTGGAAAGGCCCTAGGGGAGGTCCCGGACGGGTCCCTGAATCCGCGGCGTGTCGGCCCTGGTTGTCGCCGCCCACCCTGGAATCGGTGACCCACGCCACTTAACGTGATCGGTATGAGCACACGCGAGATCACGCGGGCGGAAGCCAGCACGGAGTCGAAGTTGGAGGCGCGAACGAGTCGGCCGGGCCCGGGCGGCGCCGCGGCGCGGGTGGCGATCGCCATCGCGGTCATGCTGCTGAGTGCCATGGTGCCGACGCTCGTCATGGCCATACCGGGAGTGCAGGCCCTGCTGGACGGAAAGGTCTTCGGCCGGAGCAGCGCAGGGTTGCTGGTGGTTTGTCTGGCGGTGCTCGTGATCATGTCCTTGGCGACGGCGTGCGCCTACCAGTGCACCCGGCTGCTGATCACTCGCCTGGACCACGCGCGTCTCTCCGACCTGGCAATGCGCCCGAGTCCGCGTGCACTCGCCTGGTGCCTGGGCATGATCGCCGTCGCCTTCGCGATCATGCCGATGGCCGGAGCCGTAAGTGAAGCGCTCGGCGTCCCTCGAGCGGAGCCCGCCATGCCGGGCGACACGTGGTGGTCCGCGATCCTGTTTCAGGTCGCCCTGGGGTTCTTACTGCAGGGGATCCCCGAAGAACTGGTGTGGCGGGGCTGGCTGTTCCGCTCACTCGGCTCCACCCGGACGGCGGCTGCGGTATCGGTCCTCGCCTTCACCGCCGTGCACTTGATCTCTCAGGGCGGTCAGGAGGGCTGGGGCGAGCGCGTCATTTACCTGGCCATGCCCTTCGGCTTTGGGGCGGCGGCGATGGCGGCACGCTGGGCGTCGGGTTCGACCTGGGCGGCGGTAGGCGCGCACGGCGGATTTCACCTGTCGAATCTCTTGGCGGTGAGTACCGGCGTCCCCGTAGACGAGCCGGTCACCTGGATTGTCGTCGGCTGTCTGTGGCTGGTCGCAGGGGCAACCGTGCTGCTACTTCACAAGGCTCGCGCCGGTCGCATGTACGGTGCGGTTGAGGCCCGAGGGGCGCAGGCGAGCATCAGGCCGGGCGATCTCTGAACGGTAGTCATCCGCATGGTCCCTGGTTGCGGGTGCATGGGGGTGGCCGGGCTGATGTGCTTCGGGCCGCGACCCGACCGGGCACACGTGCACGGCGTCACTGGGCTGCGCCGTCGTCGTCGGGGCGCGGCTCCCGTAGGCTGGGGGATGGTGCGCGCCGACGACACGAGTTGCGCCCCGGCCCGGCTGGGGGAGTGTAGTCGTCGGGGCGCGAGTGAATCCGAGCAACCCCTTTCGAAAGGCGTATCAGACCTGTGGCTGAATTCATCTACCAGATGATCAAGGCGCGCAAGGCGCACGGTGACAAGGTCATCCTGGACGACGTCACCATGGCTTTCCTCCCGGGAGCCAAGATCGGCATGGTCGGCCCCAACGGCGCGGGCAAGTCCTCGATCCTGAAGATCATGGCGGGCATCGACCAGCCCTCAAACGGTGAGGCCCGGCTGTCCCCGGGCTACAGCGTCGGCATCCTGCTGCAGGAGCCGCCGCTGAACGAGGAGAAGACCGTGCTCGGCAACGTCGAGGAGGGCGTGGCCGAGATCAAGGGCAAGCTCGACCGGTTCAACGAGATCTCGGCCGCCATGGCTGACCCGGACGCCGACTTCGACTCCCTGATGGCGGAGATGGGCACCCTGCAGGACCAGCTCGACGCCGCGGGCGCCTGGGACCTGGACTCCCAGTTGGAACAGGCCATGGATGCCCTGCGCTGCCCGCCGCCGGACGCGGAGGTCAAGCACCTGTCCGGCGGTGAGCGCCGCCGCGTGGCCCTGTGCAAGCTGCTGCTGGAGGCCCCCGACCTGCTACTGCTGGACGAGCCCACCAACCACCTCGACGCCGAGTCCGTCCTCTGGCTCGAACAGCACCTGAAGGCCTACAAGGGCGCCGTCATCGCCGTCACTCACGACCGCTACTTCCTGGACCACGTGGCCCAGTGGATCGCCGAGGTCGACCGTGGCCACCTCTACCCCTACGAGGGCAACTACTCCACCTACCTGGAGACCAAGGAGAAACGCCTGGAGGTTCAGGGCAAGAAGGACGCCAAACTCGCCAAACGGCTGAAGGACGAGCTGGAGTGGGTGCGCTCCTCCGCGCGCGGCCGCCAGGCGAAGTCCAAGGCGCGTCTGGCCCGCTACGAGGAGATGGCCGCCGAGGCCGAGCGCACCCGCAAGCTCG
>NZ_JAUMUL010000050.1 GCF_030530635.1 Actinomyces sp. | reverse complement strand
CGCCCCTACCTGTAAGCAACAACCCGCTTACACAGAAAACTTGACAGGCTCGACAATCGCAGTGAGCATGGATGCGGCGGGAACACTCTCACCCCACGGACAGGACTCAGCCCGATCAGTCTGCCCAATCTGCCAAACCCCAATGAAGAGATCCGGACCTACAACGACGCAGTACCGACCCGGCCCCACAGCCCACCCGGGCACCGAGTCATCACTGCCCTGGCATGCCCGGGGCGCCAAGTCATCCCACGCTTAGAGTGCCAACGTCAGTTCGCACCACCTAGCAGGCACCCCCCAGACGCCCCACACCAAGAAACGCGGCCCATACCCGCCAGGCCGACGACACCTCGCTCCACGACACACCGCTTTAAAATCCCACGTTCACGCCGATAACCCGCCTGCCACTCGTCAGTGGAACTCGTCACTGGAATCGGGACGAAGCAGGCGGTTCAAGTAAACAGCATGCTGAAGGGACCGATACGGGCCACGGGAATCGCCCCTATGGCGAACAGCACCACCACGCCCAGAGCGACGGCCACAAACACGGCCCCGCCGATCAACCGACTCGAGCGACTGCGCAGCACCATACCGATCAGGTGGGCGCCGCCACGGCGGGTGGGTGCTCCCCAGGGCACGAACCAGGCTATGAACATGTAGGCAGATGCCACCAACGCCAAGAGCGAGCCCATACGGTGGTAAGCGCTCCAAGATGCGAGCACGGTGGCGTCGGCACCGGTGGCATCACCGTTGCCGAACCCCAATGCGGTACCGCCGAGCAAGTAAATGAGCCAGCCGACCACCGCCCCGATGATGCAAGCGGCAGCGCCCGCCACCAGGGAGCGCAGCAGGTACCAGGGCATGGATGCCCACATGCGCGAGGTGTCGGCAGCGGAGGCGCGTCCCGCCCGCAGCCGACGCCAGCGACGCGCATCCTCCGCTCGGCCGACGGTTCCGGCGACCACCACCAGCAACGTGAAGAGAATCATCACCCAGCCAGGGACCGGCAGTGCCAGCGCCGCAAGCATTAGGAAGAAGACGGCGGCAACCGTACGGTGCCGCCGAGGCTCGAGCGCCCAGTCGGGCACACCCCCCTGAGGTGCCGGCGCGGGCTGCGGCGCCACGGCGGTCGAAAACGTCGCAGAAGTCTGCGGAACCGGCCCCGAGCTGCCCCCCGGGGCGCCGAAGGTCGCAGGAGTGGGCGCCGGCGTCGCCTGCATGGGCGTTTGCCCGTCGCCGGGGGCGAAGGAGTGCGGGGGCGTTGCATCATTGCGCGCCAGCACGGATTCGGACGGTGGGACGAAGGGGGGCATGGATCCCGTTGCCGGGCCGCCCGGCGGCATCGGCCGCGCATCGCCCGCCTGCGGGGGCGGAGTGCTCAGGAAGCCGTAGGCGCCGGGCGGGGAGGGAGTCGAGGCTACCCGCCCGTATCCGGGACCATATGCGGCATTCGAGGCGTTGTCGCGCCCCGGAGGGTATATCGACCCGTAGGTGCCCGTGGAGGTGTCGGCTTCGTCCACGGCCAACTCCGGGGCGTCCGCCGTCGTGTCGGGCAGGACCTCGGCCAGTGCGACCTGCCCACTGCCCCCGTCGGCGATCTCATCCAGCACGCGCAGGAGGTCGGGGACGGGCAGGCGGTCGGAGGCCTCAGGGGCAAGGGCCGCAGTGAAGGCACGCGCGAGGGCGGGCTGGGTCTCCTCCAGATCGCCGAGCTCCGGGGTGCCGGCGTAGACGCGGCGGAAAACGGCCTGCCAGGGGCCGGAGCCGAAAGGGGAGCGGCCGGTGATGGTGAACAACAGGACACCCGCGCAGGCGTACCAGTCGACGCCGGGACTGGGCTCACCGCCGTCGAGCATCTCGGGCGGGATGAAGCCGGGCGTGCCGGTGACCTGACCGGTCTGCGTCAGGCGGACGTCGTCGGCCACCTGGGCGATGCCGAAATCGATCAGGATCGGTCCCTGCGGGCCGAGCATGACGTTGGAGGGCTTGAGGTCGCGGTGGATGACACCGGCGGCGTGCACGGCGGCCAGGGCGTCGACGAGGCCGTGTGCCAGGTCGGACAGGTCACGGATGTCGGTGTCCAGGCTGTAGACGCCCTCGTGGTCGACCTCGTGCTGGAGGGCGGGCCCGTCCACCAGCTCCGTGATTACGAAGGTCACGCCGGTGCCGTCCGCGCCGTCGCCGGTCTCGATGTCGAGGATACGGGCGACGCGCGTGTCCTTGACGCGGGCAAGCACGGAGGCCTCGCGGTCCAAGCGACGGCGGGCGGTCGGATCCGCAGCGATCTGCGGGTGAAGGATCTTCATGGCGACGCGGTCGCCGTCGGCGTCGACCGCCTCCCAGACCACGCCCATTCCACCGGCCCCCAGACGCCGCACCAGCCGGTAGCCGCCGACGTCGGCCCCCGCACGCAGTCCTGCCAGCGAGGCGGGCGTAGCACTGTCAAGACTCTGGGTCATGGCGTCACAGTACCGGCAGGCACCCACACCACTGGAGACGTGAGAGGGTTCACAGGCCTTTCAGGGTTTTCGAAGCCCCTTCGGGCTACCTGTACGGCACTGCGGTATGACAGAGTTGGTCCTGCCTGGAGCATCCGCTCCCGGCACGTGTCAATGCGGACACGCATCGACACCTTTCACTCGGATCGTCCGGCACGTACCTGCCGGTGAAGGGATACCCCTATGGCAACTGTCACTTTTGACCACGCCACCCGCATCTACCCGGGCAATGACAGCCCGTCGGTGGACAGCCTCAACCTTGAGATCGCCGACGGCGAGTTCCTGGTCCTGGTCGGCCCCTCCGGCTGCGGAAAGTCAACCTCCCTGCGCATGCTCGCGGGACTCGAGGACGTCAACTCCGGCCGCATCCTCATCGGCGACCGCGACGTGACCGACGTCCAGCCCAAGGACCGTGACATCGCCATGGTCTTCCAGAACTACGCCCTGTACCCGCACATGTCGGTGCACGACAACATGGGCTTCGCACTCAAGATCGCCGGTACGCCCAAGGATGAGATCGACCGGCGCGTCAAGGAGGCCGCGAAGATCCTCGGCCTGACCGAGTACCTGGACCGCAAGCCCAAGGCCCTGTCCGGTGGTCAGCGTCAGCGTGTGGCCATGGGCCGTGCCATTGTGCGCAAGCCGAAGGTCTTCCTCATGGATGAGCCGCTGTCCAACCTGGACGCCAAGCTGCGCGTGCAGACGCGCACGCAGATCGCGTCCTTGCAGCGCTCACTGGGCGTCACCACCGTCTACGTCACCCACGACCAGACGGAGGCCCTGACCATGGGTGACCGCATCGCCGTCCTCAAGGACGGTGTGCTCCAGCAGGTCGGCACCCCGCGCGAGATGTATGACAAGCCCGCCAACGACTTCGTCGCCGGCTTCATCGGCTCCCCCGCCATGAATCTGGGCCGTTTCACGGTCGCCGACGGCGTTGCCTCGATTGGTGCGGCGCGCGTACCGCTGTCCCGGGCCACGCTGGACGCCATGGTCCCGGAGGACAACAACAAGATCGTCATCGGCTTCCGCCCCGAGTCCCTCGAGGTGGTCTCCGCCGAGGACGAGCACTCCATCCCGGTGCGCCTGTCCTTCGTCGAGGAGCTGGGCAGCGACGCCTACATCTACGGCGAGTTGGTCGGCGCCGAGGGCTCGGAGGACAAGCTCGGTTCCGGTGAGGACTCCAGCCAGATCATCGTCCGGGTACCTCCGCGCACGGCGCCGGAGCCCGGCGAGACGGTTCACGTCCGCATCAAGCCGGGCGAGGAGCACATCTTCTCCGCCTCCACCGGCAAGCGCCTGCCCGCCTGAGCCGCGGCGGCCCGCCGAGGGCTGACGGTTGAGCCCCGCTCCTCCCACCCGAGGGGCGGGGCTCAACCGCAGGCCGACGGCGCGCCCCACCAAGCACACGTATATGGTTCGCCGTGTACCAATGACTCCCGGGTGAGTGGACTCGCCCATAACGACCCGGCGCCGTCGACGACCGATTCGCGACGGACCTGAGAGAATGCCCCCATGCCCCAGTCCATGCAGATCACCGCGGCCACAATTGACCCGGCCCTGCTCGATCTCCCGTGGGAGATCCCGTTGGAGGAGTGGCCGGCCGAGGTGCTAGCCGCCCTCCCGCGGGGGCTTTCGCGTCACATCGTGCGCTTCGTTAATCTGTCCGAGCGTGTCATCGCAGTCAAGGAGATCGGTGAGTCGGTCGCCTACCGCGAGTACGAGTTGCTGCGCGACCTGATCCGCCTGGGCGCCCCCTGCGTGACGCCGACGGCGGTGATCACCGGTCGCAACGGCCTGAACGGCTCCCGGCTCAATTCGGTGCTGGTCACCGAGCACCTGTCCTATTCGCTGCCCTACCGGGCCCTGTTCAGCCAGTACATGCGCCCCGAGACCGCCACCCGCCTGATCGATGCCCTCGCCGTGCTGCTGGTGCGGTTGCATCTGTTGGGCTTCTACTGGGGGGACGTGTCTTTGTCCAACACACTGTTCCGCCGGGACGCGGGCGCCTTCGCCGCCTACCTGGTGGACGCCGAGACCGGGGAACTCCACACCGAGGGACTGACCGAGGGCAAGCGCCTGTACGACATAGACATCGCCCGCACGAACATCATTGGCGAGCTGATGGACCTGCAGGCGGGCGCCCTGCTGGAACCCAGCGTGGACACCGTCGAGGTGGGCGACCGGATCGTCAGCCGCTACACGGAGCTGTGGGAGGTGCTGACCGCCGAGGAAGTGTTCGACCTGGGCGAGCGCTGGCGTGTACGGAATCGTATTGAGAGGCTCAATGAGTTGGGCTTCGACGTCGGGGAGTTGACCATGAAGACCGAGGCGGACGGATCCGGCACGCGGATGATCATTCAGCCGAAGGTGGTCGACGCCGGTCACTACCACCGCCAGATCATGCGCCTGACGGGCCTGGATGTGCAGGAGCGTCAGGGCCAGCGCATGCTCAACGACTTGCAGACCTTCCGCACCGTCACCGGCCGGAAGGACGAACCGATCGAGCAGGTGGCGCACGCATGGTTGGCGGAGGTGTTCGAACCGACGCTGACCGCCGTCCCCATGGAGCTGCGGCGCAAGCTGGAGCCGGCGGAGATCTTCCACGAGGTGCTGGAGCACCGCTGGTACATGTCTGAGCAGCTCCAATGCGATGTGACCACCGAGGAGGCCGTGGCGGACTACGTCAACACGGTGCTTCCGCAGCGCCCGGATGAGCATTCTTACCTGTCACTCGGCGATACCCTGGAAATGGCTGCGATCTTCGACGACGACGAGCCCGTGCCCGCCGACGACGAGGAGTTCGCCGCCCTCGATGAGGCCACCGCTGCCGCCTTCGAGCTCAACCCCATGGGCTTCACCGCCGGCATGAAGTTCAAGGGCGAGTAACTCCCCGGGTACATTGATGGGCGCTAAGCATCGTCGGTACCATCGGCGCCATCGACGTTGAGGACTTTGACCATGGGATGGCTTGAGACGCAGCCCATGCGCCGCTTTGAGGTGGCGGTGCCGCCGCGGGACGCGGTGCGCTTCGTCATCGACCACCTGGCGTCCCGGGGGTTCACGCTGGAGACCTGGGACCTGGACTCGGTGCTGGCCGAACGAGGGCCATGGACCGGTGTGATCCTGCGCGAGGGCAGTGAGGCCGCCAATTTCGCAGTGGACGTCGTTCTGGAGGCGTTTCCGCTGATTCTTGCTCTTCCCTGGGCACGCCGCCAGCACGGGCGCGTACGCATGGCAGTCATTGCCCGTCCACTGCACAGCGACGCGACGGGGAGCGAACTCATCTGCTGGCACTTCCACCTTGACTCGGTGACTGTACGTTACTGGGCCACGAACTTCACCGTCGACGTCATGGAGGACTTAGCGGCTCCGCTACAAGCGGCGGGCCTGCTACTTGCCGGGCCGGCGAAACATCCAGCTGGAAGACCCTGTCGGCCGATCACCCACTGCGCCCAAAGCAGTGGCGCGCCATCAGCAAAGAGGCCAAACGCCGCGGTCGCCGATGAGTAGCGCAAGTGTCCAGATTGATGACAAACGCCGCTCAAGCCTCCATCCGTGTTGCACGAAACGGTGCCATTCCAACGATTCGCGAACCGGTTCCGGGACACTGACGGGGCGTTTGTCATCGATTTGGACACCCAACCTATTGCGCCCGCGCCAGGTGCGCCACCACGCCGCCGATGAAGGCGTCGCCGAGGCCAATCGTCGTCGGGGAGTCGGTGCGTACATCGAAGCCGGGGGCGATCAGCACACCCGCCCTGGACGCCTCGGGGGAGGCGGTCAGGCGTATCCCGATCTCATCCCGCGGCGCCCGCGCCACCGCCCCATACTCCTCCATCCCGTAGCGGTCCCCATGCAGGAAACGGGTGGAGGCCATGAGGCAGCCCGCCTCGGCAGCCGCACGCAGCAGCGATGCCCTCTCCCCCACTACTGCCGCGTAGCGGCTGGTATGCACCATCACCGCTGGAGCCCCAAGCCACCGGTGCAGCTCGCTCATCATGACGGTCACCTGCCCCGCATCCGCCAGATCAACGGTGCGGCCGAGGTACTGCTGCGCCTCGTCCTCATTCAATGAATGCAGGTGCACCAGGCGCGCTGTCGTCTCCAGTACCACCTCCCGCAAAGCGCCATCGTGGAAGCCCGCATCCTCATAAACGACGACGGCGCCCGGCGCCACCGCCGCCAACGCCGCCTCCACCTCCGCCAGCCGCACCCGCAGCTCGGCGGCCGACTTCATGGTGTTGAAGCCGGAGATCAACACCACCTGCGCCGCAGCCAGCAGCCGGGGCAGCTCGGCGCTCAGCCGCAGGCGCTCATTGGGTGCGTCGTTGACTGCGATCACCCGATTGGGGCGCCGCGCGGTCACCTCGCCGTCGGTCAGGTGCACCACCGCCCCCACCGGATACTGGACAATCACGTGCGGGTCCAGCGAATCCGCCTGGGCGCTGCACACCCACCCAACCCGGTCCGGCAGCAGCCGCCGGACGTGCTCGTTGATCGAAACCAGGTGCACCGTAGAGGCGACGCCGATCCGGTCCATGGCCAGCGCCGCGCGCACACAGGTGCCGCCCAGGGTGACCTCGTAGGCGAAGCGGTCGGCGAAGGCAAGCAGGGCCCGCTTGTCGGCCACGTAGCACTCCCCGCCCTCGCCGCGCCGCATGTACCGCAGCACCGTCAGCACAATCCCCCGTTCGCCGCCGACGCGCGACGGCGCCGCCTCCCCGACTTCGGCCAGACATATCCCATGCCCGTCCACGAGTTCCTGGAACATCCGCGCATCCCAGACCAACTCATAGTCGACGGTCCCACCGAGCCCGAGGACGATTCGCCCCGCCAACTCATTCCCCCTTTCTCACCCGGGCGGCGCTGTGCGCACCCGCTTCAGAACAGCTCCGCCTTACCCACCGACTCGAACAGCTCCAGCTTCTGCGCCGCGCACTCCCGCAGGGCCGCCTCACACGGCGGCTCAATCACATTCGGCTCGCGCAGGTGGCCGTCCTGGAGCACTTCGCGCATCTTCACGAAGTAGGCGGCCTTGATGTCGGAGGAGATGTTGATCTTGTTGATGCCGCCGTGCACCGCCCCGGCGATCTCGGTGTCGGAGTTATTCGAGCCGCCGTGCAACACCAGGGGAATGCCCAAGCGCGACTTGATCTCGCCCAGCAGGTCCAGGCGCAACGCCGGCTTGGCCGCGGAGGGGTACAGGCCGTGACGCGTGCCGATGGCGATCGCGAGCCAGTCCGCGCCGGTAGCCTCAATGAAGCGGGCGGCGTCATCTGGGTCGGTGTACAGGATCTCCTCGGTGCCGGTCTCCCCATACCTGTCTGACACTCCGATAGTGCCCAGTTCCGCCTCCACGGACAGCCCGACGGCGTGAGCGGCGTGCACCACGCGCGCCGTCTCGGCCACGTTATCCTCAAAGGGTGCGAAGGACTTGTCGATCATCACCGAGGTGAAGCCGGCCTGGATGGCGAGCAGCACCTGCTCGTAGGAGGCGCCATGGTCCAGGTGGATCGCCGTCGGCACACCGGACTCGTGGGCGATCCGGATGATTGAGGCGAGCATCGCCGGGCGGATGTGGCTCAGCTCGTCGGGGTGGATGGCGATGATGTGCGGGGAGCGTTTCTCCTCGCAGACATCCACCACCGCGCGCAGCATCGAGTAGCTGGAGATGTTGAACGCCGGAACTGCGAAGCCATGCTCATTGGCGACGTCGAGGATGTCACTGCCTGTGACCAGCATATTTGTTGTGCCTTTCTGTGTTGTGCGTCAAGCTCAGTTCTTGACGGATCCAGCGGTCATCCCTCCGATGAAGTAGCGCTGGAAGAAAATGAAGAGCAGCACCACGGGGATCGAGCCGAGTACGGACATGGCCATCATCTCGTTCCACTCGTAGGAGTGCTGCCCCATGAGGAGCTGAATACCGATCGGAACCGTGCGCATGTCATTCGTGCGCGTGAGCGTCAGCGCGAACAGGTACTCGTTCCAGGCGATCATGAAGGTGTAGATGCCCACCGAGACGATTCCGGGTATGGAGATCGGCACAAGCACCCGCCACAGCGCCCCGAAGGAGCTGGTACCGTCCACCTTGGCGGCCTCATCGAGTTCCCGCGGCAACGTGTTGAAGTAACCGGTGAGCATGATGATGGCATAGGGCAGCGTGAACACCATGTAGGTCAGGATCAGACCCTGATAGGTGTTGTACAGCTTCAGCGTCACCATGAGCCCGAAGAAGGGAATCAGCAGGGTGATCGGCGGCACCGCCTGCACCGAGATGACCAGAACGTTCAGGACCCGCTTCCCCGGGAACTCGAAACGACTGAAGGCAAAGCCCGCCAGGATCGCGACGATGAGTGTCAACGCCGTCACCGATAACGCCACGAAGTAACTGTTCACGAAGAAACGGATCTTCTCAGGATCGTGGAAGATGGCGGCATAGGCGGCGAAGGAGGACCCCTCCTCGAGGATCCGCGGCGGGGTGGCGAAGATCTTCGCATTCGGCTTGAAGGACGAGACCAGCATCCAGAGGATCGGCAGCGCCGCGAAGCCCGCTCCCGCCAACAGTCCGGCCCACACGCCCGCCTTGGCCGCCAGGCGACGCCGGCGCCGGGTGCGCAGAGTGTTCGAAGTACCCATGAGGTCAGTCCCTCGCCCGCTGGCTGCGCACGTAGAAGAACGCCAGAATCATGGACAGGATCAGTACGATCACCGCGCTGGCGGACGCCCCCGCAAAGTCGTACTCGGAGAAGGCCAGCTTGTAGGTGAAGGTGGACAGCATCTCCGTCCGGTCGAGCGGCCCGCCCCCGGTGGTCATCCAGATCAGGGCGAACTGCTGCGAGGTCCAGATGACGTCCAGCAGAGCCATGGAGATGATGATCGGCCGCAACTGTGGCAGGGTGATCGACCAGAACCTGCGGACGGGACCGGCGCCGTCGACCTCCGCCGCTTCATACAGATCCTTCGGGATACCCTGCAATCCGGCGAGGATCGAGATCATGAAGAACGGGTAGCCGGCCCAGATGTTGATGCAGGTGACTGCGGCCAGGGCAATGTCCGGATCGGCCAGCCACTCATGCTGCCCGGAGACCACACCCAGGCCGGAAAGAACCGCGTTGACCACCCCGCTGGGGTTGAGCAGCAGGCGCCACAGGATCGCGATTATCGCCACGGTCAGCAGCCACGGCAGTACGAACAGCGTACGGAAGACGGTCCTGGTGATTGACGAAACCGATTCGGAGTTCAGCAGCATGGCGAAGCCGAGCCCCAGCACCATATGCGCCGCGACGCTGACCGCCACGAACCAGAAGGTGTTGGCCAGCGCGGTGCGGAACTTCCCGCTGGTGAGGATCTCGACGTAATTGCGCACGCCGATGAAATGAGACTCCCGGGCGGTGATGACGGCGTCCATCAACGAGTAGCCGATCACCATGACAATCGGAATCACCATCAACACCAGCAGTAGGACGAGCGTCGGCGACAGATACGCGTAGGGCACCAGGGCCCGGGCCGGACGCCGCCCGCGGGACGGCGCCTCGACCCGCCCGGCCCGGCGCATCGTCCGCGATTGCGCGACGTGCGTTGAAGTCATCGACCCACCTCAGAACTCCTCATCCCAAGCCTGCTGTGCGTTGGCGAGCATGGTGTCCACGTCCACTGCCCCACTGAGGTAGCTCTGTAACTGTTCGTCGAACTCGCGCATGAGCGTCTCAGAGACCGGCAGCCCGGTGAACTCGTTGGCGGGCCTGCCCGAACTCCAGATGTCGAAGGCCTGCTGGAACAGCTCATCGTTCTCGACGTAGTCCGGTGTGGCCGTGCTGTTCCCGGGGAAGGCCTTGGCGTCGTCGGCGAGGGAGGCGTTGACGTCAGCGCTCATGAGGAACTCCACCAGCTTCCGCGCCTGCTCCGGGTGCTCGGTGGTTCCTGAAACACCGATGCCCCAGGAGGCGTAGGGCATACCGCGCTCACCGGCGTAACCGCTCACTGCGGGCAGGGCGGTAATGCCGAAGTCGAGGTCCGGATTGCCCTCACGGATGGTGTTCACATGCGCCAGGGAGTCGATCATCATGCCCACGCGCGCGTTGGTGAAGTCCTCAACCTTGTCCTGCTCCTTCATGGTGAAGGCGCCTGGGGAGACCACGCCGGCATCCCACAGGCCCTTGATGAACTCGCAGGCGCTCTTCACATCCGGGTTCCCCTTGAGCTTCGGTTTGCCGTCCGCGGTGAGCATGGAACCGCCAGAGGCCCAGACCCAGGACATGACGTCGTTCTGAATGCCGTTGGGTGCCTCCAGGGATAGCGGCAGCGCCCAGCCGGAGATGGCATCGCCGGTGCCCGCGATGGCCTTCGCCGCCGCCTCGAACTCCTCCCGCGTGGACGGGGCTTCGGCGATACCGGCACGTCCCAGCAGGTCCTTATTGGTGAACATGGGGTAGACGAAGTTGACCACCGGGATCATGTAGGTAGCGCCGTCGATCTGGATCTGGCTGGCGAGCTCGGCGTCGTCGTAGCCCTGCTGGGTCATGAGCGCGGTCAGGTCCGCGATCGCCCCCTGCTTGGCG
This sequence comes from Actinomyces sp., assembly GCF_030530635.1. Classification (GTDB taxonomy): domain Bacteria; phylum Actinomycetota; class Actinomycetes; order Actinomycetales; family Actinomycetaceae; genus Actinomyces. The sequence goes on along the minus strand of NZ_JAUMUL010000050.1, from coordinate 15,780 downwards.
AAGTCGCTGACCCAAGCACCGTCCAGTCCGACCACATCCGGCATGGTGCGGGCCGCGGCTCCGGCGACCAGCTGCTCCTTAGTCGAGGCATAGGGCCCGGACAGCAGCTCGACCTTAATCCCGGGATTGGCGCTCTCGAAGTCATCCATCAGGGCCCGCAAGGACCCGTTCGGCAGCTCCGGCTCCCACCACTGCGTGAACTCCAAGGTCACCTCCCCCTCGCCGCCTGCACCACTGCCCGAGCCGCCACTGCAACCGGTCACGCCCATCGCCGCCCAAGCGGCTGCCACGGCCGTCAGCCTCCCGAATTCGCGCCTACGCATCAGCATTGTTACTCCATCATCGTTGACATGAGTTGCGACGTCGTGCGGTTTTTCGCCAGTCTCCGACGTTCTCGATACAGACTAATGCCGATTTTTGCGTTTGTCTGCACTTTTAAAGCAACCATCCCGTAACGGCCGGTTTGCTGCGGCACGGTGGCCGCTTAGACTAGCGGCATGAATGATGTCGCGTCCCGCCTGCCCGGCGGGCGCAAGGCCGCGATCGCCGGCTACGTCAACCGCCTGGGCCAGGTGACTGTCACGGCTCTGGCCGAGCACTTCGGCGTCTCGGCGGACACCATCAGACGGGATCTGGACCAGTTAGATGCCGACGGCCTACTGATCCGCATGCACGGCGGCGCCATGTCCAACTCCGCCGTCCCCTGGCATGACACCAACCTGAGTGACCGGGCTCGGCTGCAGTCATCCCAGAAGGAGCGCATCGGCGAGGTCGCCGCCGGCCTCGTGCAGGACGGCAACGTCCTGTTCATCAACGGGGGCACGACCGCACTCGCGCTGGTGCACCACCTGTCGGCCAAGCGGGAGCTGATCATCGCCACCAACAACCTCGCGCTGCCGGTGGAGATCAACCCGGAGGCATGTCGGGACGTGTACGTCATCGGCGGGCATGTCCGACTCTCGGGGCGCGTGACCATCGGCCCGGTCACCTTCGCCTCCGCCATCTCCGGCGTGGAGAACGACATTCACGTAGACCTCGCTCTCATCGGTGTCGGCGCGGTAGACCTCGGCGGCTTCTCCACCTCCAATCTGGACGAGGCCGCCATGCTCGGCCAGATGGCCGCCCGCGCCCACCAGGTGGCCGTCCTCGCCGACTCGACTAAACTGGGCCGACGTCTGTTCGCGGCGATCGGAGACCTGGAGATCGCCGACTACCTGATCACCAACGACCAACCCGGCACCGAACTCGCGGCAGCGCTGAAAGCCCACTCGGTTCAGGTGCTCACCCCAGATACTCCCTATTGAAACCGACCCGTCATCCGTGCCACGCTTGGTCGAGCCCCGCCCTGATGCGAGGAGGACTCAATGACCACGCTCATGACCCGCCAACTCTTCGATGCGCAGACCTGGAGCCTGCTCGCCTTCGGCAAGCGTTCCCACACTGAGCACGGATTCGGTTGGCTCGACGACGTCGGCAGCATCAATGCCGAGCGCGGCGTGCAACTATGGATCACCGGCCGCATGACCCACTGCTTCGCCCTGGGTCATCTCATGGGCGATCCGGAATGCACCGTCCTGGCCGCACACGGCATCGACCGCCTGCTGGACGGGCCGCTACGCGATGACGCCATCCCGGCCTGGCTCTGTGCCGTCGACCTCGACGGCACGCCTCAGCCGGGACCACTGCGCGCCTATGACCACAGCTTCGTCATCCTGGCCGCCGCCTCCGCCCGCATCGCAAAGGTGCCGCGGGCGGGGGAACTGCTCGACGCCGCCCTGCTCACCTTCGAACAGCTTTGGTGGGACGAAGCGGCCGGGATGGTGGTCGATATCCGGGATCGTGAGACCCTCGCCGTGAACGGCTACCGGGGAACCAACGCGAATATGCACACGGTTGAGGCACTGCTGGCGGCCTATTCCGCCACTCGCGAGCCGGCGCACCTGCATCGGGCCGTCCGCATTTCGGGACGGATCGCACAGGAGTTCATCACTCACTCATTCCGACTGCCCGACCACTTCGACGCCTCCTGGAACGCCGTTCTCGACTACAACCGAGACCGACCCACCGACGCCGTCCGCCCTTACGGGTCGAAGGTGGGGCACTGGCTGGAGTGGGCGCGACTGATGGTCCAAGTGCGCGTGGCCTGCACCGCCGCCGGCATCGGCTACGACCCACTGTTGGACAGCCTTCCGACGGGCATGTACCGCAAGGCACTGCAGGAGGGGTGGGGAGCCGACGGCGAGCAGGGCTTCGTGTACACGGTGGACTTCTCCGGTCATCCGGTGGTCCGCGAACGCATGTCATGGGTGCTGTGCGAGGGGATCAGCGCAGCGGAGACGCTCCGCCAGATCACCGGAGACAACTCCTACGAGCACGATATCGACATCTACGCCGCTTGGGCCCGCGAGCACCTGATTGAGGATCCCGGCCAGTGGCGTGGGGAACTCGACGCCCAGGATCGGCCGATCTCGGCCGCATGGTCGGGCAAACCAGACATTTACCATGCGCTTCAGGCAATGTTGATCGGCCGCCTGCCGATCACCCCGTCCGTCGCCGAGGGGCTGCTGGCCGGCGAAGCCTCTCCCACTTGAAGCCGCCGGAGCGGCAACACGCAAATCACGACCCCCGTGTACATTCCACGACCTCGGGGTGGTCGTGGAATGTACACGGGGGTCGTGTCATAGCACCAAGGTCGTGGAACGCACCCGATCCGCCGGACCGCTCACGCCGTCGGGCCGCCTCCGAGCTGCACGCGCACGCCGGTGAGCAGTCCGGCATTATCGGCCGCCAGCACCAGTGCGCACAGGAAGGCGGCCATGGTGTGTGACCAGTAGGGCACCCGCGTACACGCACTCGCCCTTCCCGCGGCTACTCGCGGCGAGCCGACCAGCTCGTGGCGCAGCTCCCAGCCCGCGGCATCGGCAACCAGGGCCAGCAGGCCGTCGGCGGCGGCGATAGCAGCGCCGATTGCAGCGGCAGGCGTCCCCTCCCCCGCCGCCACGGTGATCGTCACCGGGTGCATGGCCGCCGGGCCGTGCATCGGCAACCGCTCGGCGATGCAGGTGGCGAGCGAATGGTCGTAGGCGACTCGCTCCGATGGCAGTCTCAGCGCCAGCCCCTGGAACGCGAATGGTCCGGCGTCCCGGCAGGCGGCGTAGGCGCATTCGCAGATCAGGCTGATGGTGGCGGGTGTCAGCTCCCGCGACACCCCGACCTAGAACCCGCCGACGGCACCGTCATCAATCAAGTCATCGGCCGCACCGGGTGGCGGTCCCCACCTGCCCTCCTCAATGGTCAGCCCGGCACAGTCGGCCGGGGGCACCAGGTTCAGACCCCGGATCGCCGCCTCGCCGATCAGGGCGCCGTAGGCTGCGTGGTCATAAGGACTGCCCGCCCCGGCCACAGCTGCGCTCTCGCGGTGCCCAAGCACGCCGATCTCAAGCCCGGGCCCAACCTGGTCTCTCATGGTTCGCAGTCTATGGATCCGCTCGCCGCAGTCCGGTGCGCACCCGGGTTAGGGGATTAAGGGTGCGGAATTCATGTCAGTGCACCGCGATACCGTGGACACAGGTACGAGGGCAACGGTGCTGAGCGGCGGTCCGGCGGGTCATCCCCGACGGATCGGGCGGGGCTGCCCGGCGCCGGGAGGGGATCGACGGCTTGACCGCTTTTCGGTCAGGCCCCGAGTTCTTCGGCCACCAGCGCCATCTCCTCATCGGCCCTACGCCGCAGCTCCCGGTGCCGAGTCAACGAGGCCAACGACACCTGCGTCACGGCCTCCACCACCATCAACGCACCCAGGACGACCAGACCGCGCGACAGCTGTCCGCTCTGATTACGCCGCCGCACCGCATATCCGATGAGCGCGCCACCGGCTCCCGCCTCCAGGGCGAAACCAGCCCGCACGAGCCAGGGCTTGTCGGTGACGAAGCGGACATACGACTGCCACGATGCCGATCCCGGCACCGACGGGTCCTGCAGCATGAGCCCGACCGAACGCCCCACGGCGTTGGACAGGCCGCGCGGCTCGTGCACCACGGCGCCGGGCGCCTCCGCGGGCGCAAGCCGACCGGTCAGCACCGACGCCACCCAGTCGGGCAGGCCGAGCGCATCGATCAGGGCAACCAGGCCGTCGATACCGGGGGTGGAGAAGGCCTCCGCCACCGCCTCCGCATCCGCCCCGGGCACGGCCGCGGCCACGAGCGAGACGTCGGTGGAGTCGGTGAGCATTTCATCCACCAGGCCGCGCAGTGCCGGACCGGGCTCGGCCACGCCGCCCCACACGTACTGCGAGGTCATGCCCCAGGAGAAGACGGCGTCATCCTCACTCTCCCCGGTCGTAACCGCACGCACGGCGATATCACGGGAGTCCACGCTCAGTACCAGGGCCGGCAGAGACTCCTGGTCCCAGCCGAAGTTGCCCAGCTCATTGCCGTCACCGCCGTACATGACAATGCGCCGATCCAGTGCGGGCAGGGACACCACCGCGAGCGGACGCTCCAACAGGGTCGCTTGCAGGGGCACCATGTAGGCGCTGAGCGGGGAGACGACGACGGTGCGTGAGGCATCCGGGGATTGCGCCGCCACGGTCGGCAGCACGACGTCGTCGGGAAGCGCGTTGAAGGAGGCGGGGCCGATGGTGACGTCGCCGGAGAACTCGCGGGCGAGGGACTCCACCAGTTCGCTGATACGCAGCCCCGCCATCACCCCGCCACGCGACGGCGGGGTCACGGCCACGCGCCCATCGGCGTCGGCCAGCAGAGTGAGGGACAGCAGATGAGGTGTCGCAGGGTACCACTCGAGGCGGGCGACCACCCGGTCGGCCTCGAGGCGTGCGGCTACCGCAGCCGGCTGGGTTCCGGGTACGACGAGCACACCCTCGGTGCGATTCCAGCGCTTCGCGGGGTCCTGAGCCATGAAGGCCTCCTAGTCGGATGGTGACGACCATTGTCCGCCGACCCGTGCGCGCGACGGGCGGGGACACCACCATTGTCTCAGCATAGAGCCTCCCGGTCCGACCGGGGAGCCCCATCGAGGTGCATGACCCGCCTGCCCGCCGGTCGCTCCCGAGGGGCGAAGGCGCCTACTCGGACGCCCCGGCCAGGCGCCGCAGCCGGTCGACCTCGTACAGGGCGATACCGGTGGCGACGGCGGCGTTGAGGGACTCCACCGTCCCGGCGATCGGGATGGACACCAGCAGGTCGCAGGTCTCGCGTACTAGCCGCGACAATCCACTGCCCTCCGCCCCGGTTACCACCACCAGCGGGGAGTCCGCCAGGTTCAGCTCCTCCACCGCCGTGGTGGCCCGCCCGTCCAGGCCGACGACGAAGCAGCCCTCCTGCTTCAGCGCCTCCAGGGCGCGCACCAGGTTCGTCTCCCGGGCCACCGGCACTCGCGCAGCAGCACCGGCGGACACCTTCCAGGCGGCGGCATTCACCCCTGCTGAGCGGCGCTCGGGCACGATCACGCCGTCGGCGCCGAAGGCCCCGGCGGACCGCAGCACGGCCCCCAGGTTGTGGGGGTCGGTCACCTGATCCAAGGCCACCAGCAGCGGGGTACGGCCCGCCTGGCGGGCACGGGCCAGCAGGTCGCGGGCGAGCACGTATTCGTAGGCGGGCACCTCAATGGCCACGCCCTGGTGGGCGGCGCCGTCGGTGAGGGCCTCCAGGTCCAGTTTGGTGGCCTCCACCACGGGCGCGCCCACTAGCGCGGCCCGCCGGACGACGGCGTTAAGGCGATCATCGTCCTGGGCGGAGGCGGACATGAACACCCGGGCAATGGGGACACGGGCGCGGGCCGCCTCGGCGACGGCGTTGCGCCCGCAGACGATCTCATGGTCCCGTGGAACCTCGAAGCGGCGCCTGGCCTCCTCCAGGCGGCCGGCGTGGGTGGGCTGTGCGGCACGGGACTCGGCGCGGGCCTTGGCGCGCGCCCTGGGGTGGCCGACGCGATCCTCGGCCTTGGGGGTGGGGCCCCGGCCTTCCAGGCCGCGGCGGCGCACTCCGCCGGAGCCCTTGAGCGGGGCCTTCTTCTTGCCCGACTTGCGCATGGCGCCGTGGCGTCGGTCGTTTCCTGGCATCGCGGGACTCCTGTTCTCCTACTGGCGGCCGGCGGCCGCGGTGACGATGACCGGTGTGCAAGCGCACTCACACGGGCCGGGACGGCGTTCAGGCCAGATGCCAGCGCGCCCCGGCCGCACTGTCCTCCACGATGACGCCGGCCGCCGCCAGCTCCTCTCGCAGCGCGTCCGCCCGTGCCCAGTCCCTGGCGGCGCGGGCCTGGGAGCGCTGCTCCAGCAGCCCGGCCACGAGCCGATCCAGGGCCCGCACGGCCGCGTCGTCCGCGCTCCCCCCGGCTCCGAGCACTCGGCTCCGCCAGGGCTCGGCGAGCGGGTCGAGGCCGAGGACGTCCAACTGGGCGCGCAGGTCCAAAGCCGCCGCGGCGACGGTGTCGGCGTCGGGGACGGGCTCGGCCAGGGCCGTGTTGAGCCGCTTAAGAGTGGCATGCACCACCGCCATGGCGCCGGCCAGGTTGAGGTCCTCATCCATAGCCGCCGTGTACTGCTCGGGCAGGGGTCGCGCGCGCACCACCTCGCAGGATGCTGCGACCGGCCCGGGACCGCCGTCGGCGGGGGCGGCCACCTCCAGGGCCCGCATGACCGCGCCGGACAGCCGCTCCCACAGGGAGGCGGCGTCGGCGAGGGTCTCCGCGGAGAACTCCACGGTGGAACGGTGGTGGACAGTGCCCAGCGCCAGGCGCAGCACCGCCGGCTCGTAGGTCTTCAACAGTTCGGACACCACCAGGGAGTTGCCCAGCGACTTGCTCATCTTCTCGCCCTTGACGGTCACCCAGGCGTTATGCACCCAGTGGCGGGCGAAATCCCAGCCGGCGCCATGGGACTGGGCCTGCTCGTTCTCGTGGTGAGGGAAGCGCAGGTCGATGCCGCCGCCATGGATGTCGAAGGTCTCCCCCAGGTACCGCCGACTCATGGCCGAGCACTCCAGGTGCCAGCCGGGCCGGCCCCGCCCCCAGGGGGCGTCCCAGGCGGCGTCCGCGGGCTCGGTGGGCTTGGCGGCCTTCCACAGGGCGAAGTCGCGCGGATCGCGCTTGTCGGCCTCCACCTCGGCGTCAAGTTGGGAATCGTCCTCGGTGGTGGCCAGGTCGTCGACGCTCTGGTTGGTCAGCGCCCCGTAGTCCGGCAGGGAGCGCACGTCGAAGTAGACGTTCCCGGACTCGCCGGTGTAGGCGTGGCCGGAGTCGAGCAGCCGCGTCACCAGGTCGATCATCGCGGGAATGTGGCCGGTGGCGCGCGGCTCGTAGGTGGGCGGCTGCACGCCCAGGGCGCAGTAGGCGGCGTCGAACTCGCGCTCGTGGCGCCGCGCCCACGCCCACCAGGGCACGGGCGGATCGGCGGCCGCCGACTTGCTCAGGATCTTGTCGTCGATGTCGGTGACGTTGCGGATCAGGATGACGTTCTGCCCGCAGCGGGCCAGCCAGCGGCGCAGTACGTCGAAGGCGATCGCGCTGCGCATATGCCCGATATGCGGAGAGTCTTGGACCGTGGCACCGCACAGGTAGATCGTCACCGTACCGGGCGTGACGGTGGGCGCCAGCGGCACGACGGCGCGGGCAGCGGTGTCGTACAGGCGCAGGTTCAGCGCGGGGGGCGCGTCATTGAGGTCGGTGCTCACGGGCGCAGCCTAGCGGGTACGGCAAATCCTTCATCCGCGGGCCGCCTCTCGCACGACCGGTGACGGCGTCCTGAGAGGGCGGGCGCGAGGAGGATTGATCACTACGGCTGGGGCACCGGCCAGACCAGGGCGGTGGCGATCGCCGCCAGGCCCTCCTGCCGGCCGAGGAAGCCCAGGTGGTCCGTGGTCGTGGCCGAGAAGGAGACCGGGGCGCCCACGGCAGCGCTCAGGGCGGCGGCGGCCTCCTGAATGCGGTCGGCCACCCGCGGGCGGGCTCCGACCAGCTGGACGGCGACGTTCCCGATCTCAAAGCCGGCCGCACGCACCCGCCCCGCGGTCTCGGCCAGCAGCGAGGCACCGGCGGCGTTCTTCCACTGCGGCGCATCGGTGCCGAAGTTGGTGCCCAGATCGCCCAGACCCGCAGCGGACAGCAGGGCATCGCAGCAGGCGTGGGCGACGACGTCGCCATCGGAGTGCCCGGCCAGGCCGACCTCGTCCGGCCAGTTCAGGCAGGCCAGATTCAGCGGTGTGCCGGAGTCGGCGGCGGCGAAGGCGTGCACGTCGGTGCCGATGCCGGTGCGGGGCGTCCACTGGGCGATCTGCGCGCGGTAGGCGGCGGCGTCGGCTTCGGTGAAGGTAGCGGTGCCGGCCGAGTGGCGTGCGGTTCGCCGCACCGGAGCGTCACTGTCAGGTCGATCAGTCATGGCCCACAGTCTGCCGTATATCTGCTCGTGACCAGTGCAGCCCTCCGGGCTTCCGCGCGTCGGCCGCCTTGACGCGGCGATGGATCATGGCCGGACAATGCGGCCCGTGGTCCCCACACGCACGCCCAGCCGCACTGCCTCGGCCCCGCAGGCCGAGCGGTCGGCGTCACTGTGCGCGCTGCACGACAACGGCGCCTGCCGCTCCTGCCCGCACCTGTCGACGCCGCCGCCCACCCAGTTGGCGCGCAAGCAGGCCCGTATTGCCGCGCTGCTGGCCGACGGCGCCACCCCCGTCCCGACCGGGGTCTGGGAGCCGGCGGTGGCCAGTGCGCCGGAGCGATTTCGCAACAAGGCGAAGATGGTGGTCTCGGGTTCGGCGCCCGCCCCGGTGCTGGGCGTGCTCGGACCCGACGGCCGCGGTGTCGACCTGCGCGGCTGCCCACTGCACGTTACGCGGATCGAGGCGGCACTGCCCGTGCTCGCGCGCACCATCACCGCGCTCGACCTGACGCCCTACAACGTGGCGACGCGCCGGGGGGAGTTGAAGCATCTGTTGGTGACGGCCTCCCCGGACGGGGACCTGATGGTGCGCTTCGTGCTGCGCAGCCGCCGCCACGTGGAGAATCTGCGCGCCGCCCTGCCCGCCCTGCAGCGGGCGTTGCCGACGCTGGCGGTGCTCAGCGTGAACATTCAGCCGGTGCATCAGGCGATCATCGAGGGGCCGGAGGAGATCGTGCTAACCGACGACGACCGTCTGCTCATGCGCCTGCGGCTGCCGACGCCGGCCGGGGATGCCGCCGGCGCAGCCCGCACCCCGGTGGCGGATGCGGTGCGGGCGAGCACGCGAGAACTGCCGCTGTACCTGCCCACGCGGTCCTTCTTCCAGACCAACACCTCCGTCGCCGAGCAGCTGTACGGCACCGCGCGCGACTGGGCCGATGCCGCACTTCCGGTCCCGGACGCCACCTCCCTTGCTGCCGCTGCCGCGCCCGGGGAGGCGGGGCGGCGGCGGCGGGTGTGGGACCTGTTCTGCGGCGTCGGCGGATTCGCCCTGGCGCTGGCCGGACCAGGCCGCAGCGTGCGGGGCGTGGAGGTGTCGGCATCGGCGATCGACGGTGCCCGAGCTGCGGCCCGGCTGATGAGGCTTCCCAAGGAGTCGGTGCGTTTCGAGGCCGGGGACGCCTCCGTGCTGGATCCGGGCGTCGGAGCCGTGCCGGATCTGCTCGTGGTCAATCCGCCCCGGCGTGGCATCGGAGCGGAGTTGGCCGAACGCATTGAGGCCTCGGGGGTGAGGCGGGTGCTGTACTCCTCGTGCAACCCGGCGAGCCTGGCCCGGGACCTGGCGCGCATGCCGTCCCTGCGGGTGGAGCGGGCACGCCTGTTCGACATGTTCCCCCACACCGACCACGCCGAGGTCCTCGTAGCCCTCCACCGAGACCGGTGGATATGACCGCGTCAGCAGCGCAGTCGATGGATTGGCGGCGCACCGTGCACTAACCTCACCCCATGGCGAGCAGCGACGCTTCAACCACTCCAACCACGGCGGCCAGCCCCCGGACCTCTAGCCACCCGGTCCCAACTCGGTCCGTCCGCGGCCTGAGCCGCCGCCAACTGCTGGGGCTCCCACCCGCCATCGCCGCGCTGCTGACCTTGGCCGGCTGTGACGTATCCGGCGGCTCCGCCCAAGCACAGGCCTACGACACCGACGCCACCCACCGCGCAATCCCCCTCAAAGACGCCCCCGCAGCCTCCGACGCCGCCACCGCATGCGCCACCCTGAGCGAAGCCCTGCTCCGGTTCCGCCTGGGAGAAGAACCCGCCGCCAACGCCCTGACCTGCCCGGTGGGAATCGCCCTGGCCATAGCCCTGCTCTACGCCGGCTCCGGCCGCCCCGCCGAGGGCGTCGAGAAGCTGCTCGGAATCACCGCCACTGCGGACACGAACACTCACTCAGACACTACCCGGGACATCACCTGGTCGGCGTTGCAGAACAGCCTGCTGGCCTACGACCCCGACGAGCAGACCCTTGACGACTTCGACCCCGCGACGATTCCCGATGAACCGCTGCTACACATCGCCAACCGGGTGCTTCTGGTGGACGACCCGAAGGTGGAGCAGTCCTACCTCGATGCCGCGCGCGAGTGGTACGCCGCCACCACCGAACACACCAAACGCGACCAGGCCAGGGCGGCCCTGGACGCCTGGGCCGAGCGCCACACCGGCGGGCTCATCAAGTCCTCCGGCATCGAAATCACCGAGAACACGCGGCTGGTGCTGCAAAACGCGTTACTGTTCGCGGCTCAGTGGCGTAGCCCCTTCGATCCCGTTGCGACCACCGAACAGGACTTCACGCTCCTGGACGGCTCGACCATCCCCGCCCCGCTCATGCATGAGGACTTCTTCCTTCCGTACGCTCAGGGCGCTGGCTGGCAGGCCGCACGCCTGCCCTACTTGGACCCCGATGCCCGGCTGGTCATGGACCTGATCCTCCCCGAGGCCGGCACCGACCCAACGAACCTGTCCGAAGGCACCTGGAGACAGGCCTCCGGAGCGCTCGATGCCGTCGCAACCGATCAAGCGCGCGAAGTGCAACTCGCCCTACCCACCTTCGACCTGCAGTCCGGTCCCGTAGACCTGCTCACCTTCCTGGACACTCAGGGGATGGAATTGGTCTCCCTAGACCACATCGGTGCGGATCTGGAGGTTGACCAGGCTGTCCAACAGGTCCGCCTCATGGTCAAGGAGGAAGGCACCGTGGCCGGGGCCCTTACAGAGATCGATGTCGCCCATAGCGCCGCATTGCCAGGCCCGGACGAGCCGGTCAAGTTCATCGTCGACCACCCGTTCGTGGTGCGCATCCTCGACACTCACACCGGCCTAGTGCTGGTGGAAGGCGTGATCATGGACCCGACCGCGCAGTGACGCAGTGACCATGGGGCCTCGCCACCAGGGCCCGCAGCAGCCCGGGGCCGCGTGGTTGCGGGCCCGGTAATGCGGCTGTGTGTCCCCTTTGCGGCGAGCCCAACCGTTACGCTCTTCCTGAAGTCATCCCCACTCGAGCAGGAGAAGAAATGAGCGTCGACATCATCACCCAGTCCACCCCTGAGCTAGTCGAGGCGATGGGGCGTCTCATCCCTCAACTGTCCCGCAGCGCCACCGCCCTGACCACGGAGGAGTGTGACGCCCTGGTCGCCCAACCGGGCGTGTACCTGTTCGTCTTCCGCCCCGACGCCCCGCTGGAAGACGGCACCACCCCCATCCTGGGGATGCTGACCCTGGCCACCTTCACCATCCCCACCGGGCTGCGAGCCTGGGTGGAGGACGTCGTCGTCGACGGTGATGCCCGCGGCCATGGTGCCGGGCATGCGCTGGTAGAGGCCGCCGTCGAGTACGCGCAATCGTTGGGCGCCCGCACGGTCGACCTGACCTCACGCCCCAGCCGGGAGGCCGCCAACCGCCTGTACCGTAGAGCCGGCTTCAAACTGCGCGAGACCAACGTCTACCGCTTCTCCGGCGAGTGATGCCGCCGGGCGGGCCCGGGACGGCGTCGTGCATGCCTCCGCGACCCGTGCTCAGGGCTCGGCCCACAGCAGCAGGTGCGGCGTGACGGCCTTCAGATCCGGGACGACGACGAGCCCGGGATCGGCCGGGAAGTGCTTGCGCCCACCGATCTGAATGACCCGCAGGTCATTGGAGCGGGCGGAGGCGGCACCAGTGGCGGAGTCCTCGACGACGACGCACTGGTCCTCGCTCAGTCCCAACAGCCGCATGCCGGCGGCGTAAGGGGCCTGGTCGGGCTTGCCCGGCAGGCCGTCATCACCGGTGACTGCACCGACGAACACATCCCCGAGGGCGTGTATCACCGCCTCCACGATCGGACGCGGCGACTGCGTGACGATCACCTGCGCCAGCCCGACCTCCAGCAGGGTCCGGGTGATCTCCCGAGCGCCCGCGACCAGCGGTGGGGAGGCCTTGACGGCAGCCTCAACGTCGGCCGCCATGCCGGTGAAGATGGCCTCGGCCGCAGGGTCCTCAGGGCTTGGCGCGGCGCCGGTGGCGGCAATCAGCTCACGGGTGCGGCGGATGGACGCACCCTCAATACCGGCGACCTGCGCCTGGGTGACGTTGCCCCCCGCGGCCTCACAGCGGCGCCGGAAGGAGTCGTTCCAGAACGGTTGGGAGTTGATGAGTGTGCCGTCCATGTCCCACAGGACGCCACGCACGTAGCGGCTGGGCTTAGTCATCGTCTGCTCCCGGAGCCGTGTTCGCCGCCGGGCCCTTAAGACCATCACGGGGTCCGGGCTGCCCGCGCCCGCCGCGTTCGCCGGAGCCACCGCGCCCCCTGCCCCGGGCGCGCCTGCGCTCTGCCCGTTTGGCGCGCTTGTCCTTCTCGGTACGTGCCCATTCGACCCGCTCACCCAGCCAGGCGCGGGTCTGGCGGGTGAGCATCTTGTTGTCCTCCAGCAGTCCGGCGGCACGCAACTCGGTGAAGTCCAGGTAATCGGGATTGCGGGTGCGCGTGTACTGCCGCTCAGCCTCCTTCAGGTCGGAGACATCCCGGGCAACCTGTCGCTCGATCATGTGCCGCCCCAACACCAGGAAGATCGCCAGTACGAGGGCAACGATGCTGCCGTATCCCCGCGTAGGGAAGTACAGCAGCGCCGCCAGAATGGACAGCCCGGCCGCAGGCCCCATCATGCCGTAGGTGTAGCCCTCGGGGCGGCCGTCATGGCCGCGAGCCCAGGCGCGGATCTTGACCCATCCATCCGGGTCGCCGCCGTCGAACCAGTCGCGGACCTTCTCACCAATGCCGCTCATCGGTTCTCCTTCCCGACGGGGCCCGCGGAGTCGGCGCCGGGGGCGGCGCCCGGCCGGCGGCCCGGGTCCCCAGCCCCGCCCGCATCCAGCAGGTCGTCAATGAGTTCAGCCATGGAGCCCACCGACCGCTCACATGCGGCAACAACCTCGGGCGGGGACCAGGGAAGGCAGACGGCGTGGTCGGCGACGGCATGCATGGGGATGTCGTTCCAGGAGTCGCCGACGCTCCAAGTCTCGATCTGTTCACCCGCCAGGGGTCCGTCGGTGCCGGTGAGCGTGGCCACCAGGTCGGTCAGGCCGGCACCCTTGGTGGCTCCGGCAGGGACGACGTCGAGGAACTCCTGGTTGCGCACCACCTCGATTCTCCCGGCCCAGCGGGCGCTGAGGTCGGCGACGATGCGATCACGCACGGCGTCGTCACGCACCCGCATGGGGACGCCGATGAAGCGGTGACGCGGCATCTCCTCCAAGTTCATGGGCAGGAAGATCTCCAGGATGGGGGAGGTCTCGTGGTAGGTGTCGGACAGGATGTGGTCGGCCTCCATGGTGGTGCCGAACACGGTGAGCCCGTCGAAGCCCTGCAGGAAGGTGGCGATCTCATGGGCAACGCCGTCGGGAAGGTAGCGGGCGGAGAGGATCTGGTAGTCGCCGTCGATGAGGACAGCACCGGTGAAGGTGACGGCGTAGTCGAAGTCGAGTCCGACGGGCGTGAGCGTCTCACGGGTTGCGAAGACGGACTTGCCGGTATCGACGACGAGCAGGTTACCGGCCTCGCGCCAACGTTTCATCGCGGCCAGGTCCGCGGGACTGACGCGCCGGTAGAACAGAACCGTGCCGTCCAGGTCGGTGGCGATGAGTTGACGCAAGGCTCCTCCTGACGGGCTGCAGTGTGCGCTGAGTTACAGCTTACTGACTGTAATCCCGAAACGCGCTGAAATACGAGCCGCAGTAACGGCGTGAATGCCGGCGGAGGTGTTCAGGTGTGGTCAGGCATGTGGGTTGCGAGGCTGTCCCGCAGGGCGGCGGCAGGACCGCGCTCGGCAGTGAGGTCGGCGGAGCGCTCGTCTACTACGCCGGTTCGGGGTCTACAAGGCCGGTCAGGCGTTAACCTCGAAGTGGCGTAGTAGACGGCCCCCGCTTCCGGGCCTGGCGGGCATGGGGACAAGAGCAGGCGCTGGCGGGCACACGGCACGGAGTAGCGGCTAGGACAGGCCTGTGCAGCGCCCGCGTCAGTCAGGCTGCGGCCTCTTCCTGTCCCCGGGCATCCACCGCATCTGTCCCAACGTTGCTGGTCTCACGACGTCTGAGGGTGGCCCGGGCCGAGTCGACCAGGAGTACGAAGCCAGCCCCCATCTGAATGCAGTCCTTGACCACCAGGCGCCCGCGCGCCGACAGGTAGGGGAAGCCGAGGTCGGAGTCAGCCATCCCCTCCGCAGGTGCGGACACCCAGGTCTCCGGCGTGGTGACCAGGAACGACAACGTGATGAAGCAGAACCCGATGACTCCCAGTGCGCCGAGCATCCCCAGTTCGGGACGGATCCAATGCGCCGCCAACAGCAGGCCGATGCCGACGATCGTGACACCGACGAAGATCGCGACGGGGTAGGTCGCGTTGGCCTCGTGCCAGGCACGGTTGGTCGCATTGAGCACGCCCTCGGCATTCATGTGGGGCTTGTAGCCGTCGGGGTCGCCAATCATCCACCGCATGAAGGGGGAGTTCGCAACGAACGGGATAATTCCGTCCGCCTCATACTTGAACCACTTCAATCCACCGATCCACACAAAGACGATGATGACGCCGATGCGAAGCAACGTCATACCCAGACGGTCCAGGGCGGTGACCCGTTGCGCGAAGGACTCGATCAGCCCGGTACCGGCGGCAGCTCCAGTAGTCATGACACAACTCTTTCTGTCGTCGAAATGTCTCAGGAAAGACGCGAGCTCACTTATAAGCATCCGCGTCCGAGGGCGGGCCTAAGGCTAGAGTGCGGCACGCTGCGGCGCAACATGCGTGAGGTCGCGCCGCTGTGGCCTGAACCATCTCTCCCACCTTGTAGCACCGGCGCATGGTGGCGCCTACGCGAGGCGGGTAACCGGTTCTTCCGGTTTGAGGGTGTGGCGGTTCGTACGTTGTGGTCGACGATTCGTACCTTGTTGCGACGGTTCGGCACCTACGGGTACGAACCGTCGCGCGAAGTGCCGAAGCGCTGGGGTGAAGTGACGAACCGTCATGCGAAGTGCCGAACCCTCACCCGGCGCGCACGAGCGAACACGCCCCGGGTCCGCGCCCCCGGCATCGGCGCAAGCGCGCTCGAGGCGCCTTGGGTGCGGCATCACAGGCACTGAAATCACCGCAGGCGCCGGCAAACACGGTCAACGGTCAGCGCCCCGGTCCGACGCCCGGATGATCTCAACGGATTCAACGAGTCGTCCCCGCAAGCCGACACCACCCGCCCGACAACGTCCCCGAGCACGAGGAGCCTGTATGCCCGACGACGAACCCTCTCTTCACGGGGGTATGGAGGCCGGCGGTGCGAGCATCCGAGGTGGGGCGGCGTCGCGGGCGT
>NZ_JAUMUL010000049.1 GCF_030530635.1 Actinomyces sp. | reverse complement strand
GTTTGCAGGCGTTTAGCACATGCATATGTCCAAAACGCGTGTCTGTGGCGCCAACGCGTGTCCATGACAGCCCCGAGGGGCTGCCCCTATGAATAACCCTCCAGGTGCGCGCCGATTTGCCACCCATAAGGGTGCAAAAGCTCGTACCAGGGCACAAAGTAGTGTCTCAGGGCGACAGGCGGCCGCCCCGCGTCACATGGTGCCGAGAATTTCGGTGACGAACACCAGTGTGTCGCCGCCCCTGATGCCGGCCTGCGGCACACCGCGCGAGCCATAACCGAGTTCGGAGGGGATGGAGAGGATCACCCGGCTGCCCACGCGCTGACCGACCAGCCCGTCGTCCCAGCCGCGGATGACCATGCCGACCCCCACCTGGAAGTTCAACGGCTGGCCCCGGTCGTAGGAGTTGTCGAAGACCTTGCCGTTCCAGATCTGTCCCAGGTAGTGGCACACAACGGTGTCGCCGGCCTCGATCACCTCGCCATCGCCGGCGTCGAGCACCTGCACCTGCAGGCCCTCGGGGGCGTCCGGACCGGGGAAGGTCAGGGCAGGCTTGGCACCCTTGGCGCCGTCAACGGTGGGCATGTTGGAGTTGATCATGGGGGCCAGGCTACGGCAGTGCCCCCCGCTTCGCCCACTTCGCCGCACGGACCGACGACGTCGTATGCCCCACTCAAGTTGCGACGGTGCCTGCGGTACCGTCACAGCGGACCGCGGGCACCGTCGTCGGTGCCGGGGCGTCAGTTATCGCGCAGGATGGCCAGGATCCGCAGGAACTCGATGTACAGCCACACCAGGGTGACCACCAGGCCAAAGGCACCGGACCAGGCGTACCGGGTGGGCAGGCCGCGCTCGACACCGCGCTGAATGGACTCGAAATCCATGGTGAAGCTGAAGGCCGCCATGACCACCGCCAGCAGGCCGACGATCAGTCCGAGCGGAATCCCCATGACAGTGATGCCGCGCAGGCCCCACGGGTTGGACAGGACGCCGGTGAGCATCAGGACGAAGTTGACCACACTGAAGATCAGGTAGCCGCCCATGGCGGCCAACAGGATGCGCTGTGCCTTGGAACTGAGGCGGAAGCCGGCGAACTTGTAGGCGACCAACATCACGCCGAAGGTGGCCGCCGTGGCAAGCACCGCCTGCATGACGATGCCGTCGTAGGCATTCTCCATAACGCCGGAGATGGCGCCGAGCATGGCGCCCTCGAAGACGGCGTAAGCCATGATCAGTACGGGGCTGGGCTCGCGCTTGAAGGAGTTGACCAGACCCAGGATCAGCGCGCCGATCGCGCCGCCGATCATGGCCAGCACGCCGATTCCCGCGGTGGCCTCGTTGACCGCCAGCGTCCAGCTGACCGCGCCAACGGCGATGATCACCGCGAAGATACCAAAGGTGCGCACGATCACGTCGTCATAGGTCATGCGACCGCGGTCGACGTTGGTGGCCGAAGGCGCACCGTATTGCGCCTCCAGGTCCGAGAGTTGCTGCGGGGACACGCCGCCATAACCGGCCTGCTGCCCGTAGGCCTGGCCGCCCTGATAGCCGTAACCCGGCTGCTGGCCGTAGGGCTGACTGGTCTGGCCGGGCTGGTATCCGGGCATGGTCGGGTAGCCGTTGGGGGTGCGCTGCACCGACGACGCCGGGGCGGCGCTCCCGTTGAATACGGGGCTGCGGGAGAAGTACGGGTTGCTCATCGCGGCCATTGTCCTCGACCTTCCTGAAGAAGTCCTGTGTGCAAACGGCTACATCCTCAGGCCCGGAGGCCGGCACATGTGCCCGCGACAGGCTCATCCTTCGGGAGGACCCCGTTCCTCCGTCATACCCACTCCCGCACTCGGCAGATTCCCCAGCTGGGTCGATGAGCTCGGCCATCCCGCTTCCTAGTCTGGGGGTGTTCGGGCGCAGACCGGCCCACTCCTGACCGCCTCCGCCGCGCAACCGAGACCCCCGGAAAGAGATGATCCCTTTGATCGAAGCCGTTAATCTCACCAAGCGCTACGGCTCCAAGACCGCCGTCGACAACATCTCCTTCACCATCGAACCCGGTACCGTGACCGGATTCCTGGGTCCCAACGGCGCTGGTAAGTCCACCACCATGCGCCTGATCATGGGATTGGACAAGCCCACCGCGGGCACCGTAACCATCAACGGCCGCGCCTACCGGGAGCTGTCGGCGCCCCTGTGTCAGGTCGGCGCCCTCCTGGACGCCAAGGGTCTGCACGGTTCCCGCAGCGCCCGCGCCCACTTGACCCAGCTGGCCGTCTCCAACGGCATCCCCACCCGCCGCGTGGACGAGGTCCTGGAGCTGACCGGGCTGGGCCCGGTGGCCAAGAAGCGGGTCAAGGGCTTCAGCCTGGGCATGGGCCAGCGGCTGGGCATCGCCGCCGCACTCCTGGGCGACCCGCAGGTACTCATCTTCGACGAGCCCGTCAACGGCCTTGACCCCGAGGGCGTGAAGTGGGTGCGTGAGACCTGCCGCCACCTGGCCGACCGGGGCCGCACCGTCTTCATCTCCTCCCACCTGATGAGCGAGATGGCCCAGACCGCGGACCATCTGCTGGTGATCGGCCGCGGTCGCATCCTCACCTCCGGCCCCGTCGAGGAGGTGATCGCCTCCGCCACCAATGATGTCGTCCGCGTGGTCTCCCCGCAGGCGGCCGAGCTGGCCTCCGCGCTGAGCAGCACCGGCATTGACACCGCCGCCGCCGAGCCCGGCGTACTGACGACCACGTCCGCCCCTGCCGCTCGGATCGGGGAGATCGCCGCTGCGAACGGCATCGTCCTGCACGAGCTGACAACCCGGCGCGCCTCCCTGGAGGAGGCCTACCTGGAACTGACCGGCAACGAGGTCGAGTACACCACCGGCATGGTTCCCGTAGCCGCCTGACACCCGCAGCCACCCGCGACGCACCCAGACCTCCCACAACGTGCTCCCATACCGTGAAGGAAGAACGATGACCACCACCCTTCCCACAACCGCTTCTCCCGCCGCCGGCCGCGCCCGGGCCGAGCAGCGCCGCAATCGCGTCGAAGGTTCCGCTCCACGCGCCGGGTCCGACCCAGCGGCCGCAGCCGCGGGCCGCCCGGCCTGCCGTCAGACCTTCTTGCGAGCCGTGCACGCCGAATCGATCAAGGTCCGTACCCTGCGCTCGACGTGGGTCACCTCCATGATCGCCGTCGGCATTACCGTGCTGCTGGGGGCGGGCGCGGCCATCGGCTTCGCCGCCTCCCCGGAGCTGGCGGAGGACGCCAAGCACGCGATCGTCTTCGGCTCCTCCTTCGGCCAGATCGTGGTGGCGGTGCTGGGCGCACTGATCATCACAGGCGAGTACACCTCCGGGCAGATCCGCTCCACACTGGCCGCCGTACCGCACCGGAGCCGTGTACTGGGCGCAAAGGCCATCGTCGCCGGCACGCTGGCCTTCTGCATCGGAGCGGTGTCGATTCTGCTGTCTTGGGCGGTGTCCGCGCCTTTTATGCACGCACACGCCGGCTCCCTGACCGACATGCACTACCTCGGCTACGTGTGGGGGACGGGCCTGAGCTTCGTGGTGATCGCCCTGATGGCACTGGGCCTGGGATTCCTCATGCGCTCGACCGCCGGCTCGATCACCGTGGTGATGACCCTGCTGTTCGTCTTGACCGTGCCGCTGTCATTGATGGCGACGAAGTGGGCCTGGGCGTCGAAGCTGATCGCGCTGCTGCCCCTGAATGTGGCCTCGTCCGTCGCTGATCCCTTCAGCCTCTCCAGCTCCTGGGGCGCGGACGGCGGCGACTTCCTATCGCACACGCAGGCGGTCCTGGTGTTTACTGCCTGGGGAATCGTGCCGCTCGTGCTGGGTTGGTTGCTGCTGACCCGTCGGGACGTCTGAGTCCGTATCCCTGCCCCGCCGGCCACACGCCGCCGGGGCACAATCAACCCAAGAGGAGAGGGGAGCCCGCACCATGAGTACGTCGCCCACCACTACTCACCTGCTGCGTTGGCAGAAGGCGCACCCTTACCTGGCCGACTCCGCCATCGCAGTGGTGGTGCTGACTCTCAACGTGTTCATGGGCCTATGGCCGCTGCTGGCGGCGGACATCGCCCCACCGAAATCGTGGTTGCCTTGGACCCTGGGCATGTGCCTGGTGTGCACCCTCGCCCTGGTTTTCCGCCGCCGTCACCTGGCCGCCGCCTGGGGGGTGCTCACCTTCCTGCCCATTGTCCACCAAGCAGTGGTCACGGACCGGTTCGATGACATGGGCATAGCCGCGATCGGTTACGTGGCCTACGCGCTGCGCGCCTTCACCCTGCTGGGGCTGCCCTTCATCCTGACCACGCTGGCACTGCGCTACCGCGCCACCTGGGTGTGGGCCGCCTGCGCGGTCTCCACACTGACCACGGCCGTCGGCCAGGCCTTGCTCGGCGACTACTCGATCGGCACACTCGGCGAACTGCTCATTCCCTACGGGCTGATCAACATCATCGGCGTGTTGGTCGGCCTGGTGATCCGCAGTCAGGCGGCCCAGTTGCGAGAGGCCGAGGCGCGCTCGTCCCGCCTGATGCTGGCGCGCGAGCAGGAGGCCGCTCTGGCCGCCGCCAACGAGCGCAGCCGCATCGCCCGGGAGATGCACGACGTCGTTGCACACTCGCTCGCCGTGATGATCACTCTGGCCGACGGCGCGGCCGCCGCCGTCGATCGCAACCCCGCCATGGCGAAGGAGGCGTTGACCACACTCGCCGAGACCGGGCGCTCCGCTCTGGCCGACACGCGTCGACTGGTGGGGGTGCTACGGGAGGATCCCCTTCCCGCCCACTCCCCCGCACAGGCGGACGACGACGCAGCGGCCTCGGCGGCCGCAGCTCCCCGCGGCGAGGACGCGGCCGCTCCACCGCGACGGGCGACAAACGCAGTGGCCGGGCGGACCCACCCGGGGGAGGCCGCCGTGCGCGAACTGCCGGTGCCCGAGTTCGCCCCGCCGGGAATCGTCGCTCCCGTAGAGCCGACTCGGGAGATCGCCGACCTGCGCCGGCAGGCGACGGACACGGAGGCCGACGCCTCCAGTGGTCAGACACCGCTCGCCCCCGCCCCCGAGCAGGCCGACCTGAAGGTCCTGGTCGAGCGTTTCCGAGCTGCGGGCGTGCCCGTCACCTACCGGTGGGACGGCCGCAGGCTACCCAAGGACAAGGGCCTGCAGCTGACCGTGTTCCGCATCGCCCAGGAGGCGCTGACCAACGTGCTGCGCTACGCACCCACCACACACGCCGTCGATGTCGCCGTCGATCGGCATGCGGGTACGGCCATCCTCACAATCGACAACCAGTCCGCCCCCGGTTCCACGCCGCTGCACGGTTCCGGCAAGGGGCTGATTGGCATGCGTGAGCGCGCCGCCGTCTATGGTGGAACCGTGCAGGCCGGCCCGACCGCCACCGGCTGGCGGGTGCGGGCCGTGCTGCACTGGGACGAGAGCCTAGACGGAGACGACGAAGGGACATCGCCGTGGCACCTGCCGCAGTGAACGACGCAACCTACCCGACCGATACCGCCACCCCCATGCCGTCCGCAGATGCGGCATCCCCTCAACGGGCACAGCCCATAACCGTGGTGCTCGCCGACGACCAGGCGCTCATGCGAATGGGCTTTCGCATGGTGCTGGATCCGGCGGAGGACATTGAGATCGTCGGTGAGGCCTCTGACGGCGCCACGGCCGTGGCACAGGCGCGCGCCCTGAAGCCCGACGTGATCCTCATGGATGTGCGCATGCCGGGCATGAATGGAATCGAAGCCACCGCCAGAATCACCCAGCAGTGCCCGCAGACCAGGATCCTCATCCTGACCACCTTCGATCTGGATGAGTACGCCTTCGCCGGTCTGCGCGCCGGGGCAAGTGGCTTCCTACTCAAGGACACGCGCCCGGGAGAACTGGCGGAGGCTATCCGCACGGTCGCCTCCGGCGAGGCCGTGGTCAGCCCCCGCATCACCCGGCGAATGCTGGAGATGTTCGCCTCGCACCTGCCCGAGGACGGTGGCACGACCACCCAGGAGGATGCACGCATCGCCTCGCTGACGCCGCGCGAGCGCGAGATCCTGACACTCATGGCCCAGGGGCTGAGCAACTCCGAGATCGCCGACCACCTGGTCGTGTCCGCGACGACGGTCAAGACTCACGTCGGCAACGTGCTGGCCAAGCTGGATGTGCGCGACCGCGTGCAGGCCGTCGTGGTCGCCTACGAGACCGGCCTCATGCGCTGAAACCGGCACCAGCAGTCCCCCCGCCCCACGCTCTTCGCGCTCTCCGCCGAGGTCGGTAGACGTTACGTGCCGACGTCGGCAGATAGGACGCAGCGCCGTCGGCGGGCGGCTCAAGCCGAGTGCAGCCGCTGCTGCGCGGCCGTGAACCCGTCTGCAACCACTTGCTCTACGGTGTCGGCCGCCTGCTCCAGGGTGACGGCCAGTTCCGCCCGCTCCCGCCCCGGGAAGTCACTGAGCACGAAGTCGGCGGGGTCCTGACGGCCCGGGGGCCTCCCCACCCCGATGCGCAGGCGCGCGAAGTCACGTGTGCCCAGCGCCGCGGAAATGGAGCGCAGACCGTTGTGCCCACCTTCACCGCCACCGCGCTTGAGCCGCAGCCTGTGCGCCGGCAGATCGAGGTCGTCGTGGATGACTAGCAGCCGCACAGTCGGCTCGACGTCGTAGAAGTGTGCGAGCGCCTTGACCGGACCGCCGGACTCATTCATGTAGCCGACGGTGCCGGCCAGGATCACGCGCGGGCCGGGGACGCCTCCGGGCAGGACACCCAGGCGTACGTCGGCGACCCGAGCGCGGGTCTTGTGGCTGGAAAGGCCGGACCCGGCGCGCCCAGCCAGCACGTCAATGACCATCTGTCCGACGTTGTGACGGTTGCGGGCGTACCGGGTCCCGGAATTCCCCAGCCCGACGACGAGCCACGGGGAGTTCATGAACTACTCGCTGAGATCGGATTCACTCGGCATCGGCGGCGGGAGCCTCGCCCGCGGCGTCCGCAGCAGGAGCCTCCGCCGCGGCCGCCGGGAGGGCCTCCAGGGTGACATTGACGACGTCGGTATCCGCATCGGTGATCGCCTCGACGCCGTCGGGCAGGGCCAGGTCGGACACGCGGACGGAGGTGCCGGCCTCGACGCCGGTGACGTCGGCGTCGATGCTCTCGGGGATGGCGATGGCCGGGGCGGAGACGAGCACGTGGGCCAGCTCGATGATGTGGACAGTGCCGGGGGTCGGCTCACCGGTCACCACGACGGGCACCTCGACCTCGACCTTCTCGTTGCGGTTGACCAGCAGGAAGTCCACATGCTGCACACCCGGACGGATCGGGTGCCGCTGGACGTCCTTGGTTATAGCCAGCAGCGACTCCCCGCCGACGTTCAACTCGACCAGGGCGTTCTCGTTTCCGCGCAGGGCCAGGCGAGTGGCGTGCTCCTCCAGCAGCAGGTGGCGGGGCTCGGTGCCGTGGCCGTAGACGACGGCGGGAACCTGACCGGCGCGACGGGCCCGGCGGGCTGAGCCTTTGCCGAACTCGGTGCGGTCGACGGCCTCAAGCGCAATGGTGTTGGCGGGCATGCATTCTCCTCGGTTGTGGCGGGGAGCGGGCCCCGCTGGTTAGGTGGTCCGGCGGCACGACGACGCGCAGCACCTTCCGGCACCACCACGTCGATCACGGATGCTGACGCATCCCTCGCCGGGGCAACACAGCAACTGTATGCGATCACGGCCCCGTCCGACGACGCCGTCGGCGGTGACCCGCCCCACGGCCCGGACGCTGGTCGATCACACGCGTAACTTCTACCGACCTCGGCACGTAACTTCTACCGACCTCGGCGAATGGAGATATCAGGAGTGCAGCAACGCTAAGGCCTCCCGCACCTGCTTGATGGGCAACTGGCCGGGCGCGGAGCCGGCGCCGCCCGCGGTCGCGAAGGTCAGCGCCGAACCGAACACGCCACCGGCCAGCCGACTCGTGGTGCCCGCCGCTCCCATGGCGATGACTACCACCGGGATGTCCAGTTCCCCCCGGGCGCGGGCCGCCGCACCCAATACCCGTTCGGCCTCCGTCGTATCCGCCGGAGTAACGGCGACCTTGGCCACCGACGCGCCCGCATCCTGCATGGCTTGCATCCGACGCAGCAGTTCCAACTCGTCCGGGGCGGCGTCGAAGTCGTGGTAGGAGGCGACCACGTCAAGCCCGGCCCGTCGCGCCAGCGGCACCAGGCACGGCAAGTCACCGCGAACGGACTCGATATCGACGGCCACCACGGCCCGCTCACCGGTGCCGGCGACGCCGGCGCCCCCACCGATTGCTTCGATGAGCCCGCCCAGCGCGGCCCGGTAGGTGACGTCGTCGCCGTTGAACCCGCCCCCCTCGGCGGCCGTGCGCACCGTCAGCAGCACCGGAATACCGCAGCCGCACAGCACCTCCCCGACGGCGCGAGCCGCCGCCAGCCATGATTGCACGAGCCCCTCCGGTCCCCGCCGTACCGAACCCACGGCACTGGCATCGGCCGGGACGGCGCCGGGAACGGTCAGCAGATCGGCGCGTAATTCGACCACTTCCGCGCCGGCCAAGCGGGCGGCCCGCGCCTGAGCGGCGCAGGTGGCCGCATCGGCCCCGGTGGTGGCGACGGCGACCACCGGCACCGGGCCTCCCAGCGTCGCCCCCCGCCAGACGACCGGTCGTGCACAGGCGGGCGAGCCGGGCACCACGATGCCGCGGCCCTCCAGAAGGAGCCGCAGATACTGCACCTGTCGCAGCAGCGTGGCAGGTGGTTCCGGAACCGGGACGGCCCCCACCCGGTCGCCGTTGCCCATCTTCCCCTCCCCCGCGCTCATGTCTACTCCTTGCAGGGCAGAAGTGAGAGCGCTATACCGTCCAGAATGTCAGACAGGCTCGTCACGGCGGTGGTCAGCGGATGTCCGGCGGCGGCGGTCTCCGCAACCACCCGCGCCACCACCTCGCTCCAAACCAGTGCGCCGGCGGCGATGACATCGCGGCGTCCCGGCAGCAGATAACCCCAGGTCTCCCGCTCGGAGGCGGTGGAGTGAACGATCGCATCGCATGACGCCAGCACTCGCTCAACATCAAGCTCGGCGCCGTCAATGGCGTCGCGATCGAAGGCATCCAGACCGAGGGCGTGCGCCGTCACGGTGGAGATGGTGCCCGCTAACCCGACCAGTTGGGATGCGCCGCCCAGGTCGACCGCAGCGGTGGCCCGGTCCAGCAGGGCGCGCACCTCGGCACGCGCCGCCCGTTCGGCCTCCGCAGTGACGCCGTCGGCGAGGTGCCGCTCGGTGATCCGCACCGAACCGGTATTCATCGAGCAGGCGGACTGCGGGGAGTCGACGCCGAGCACCAGTTCGGTGGAGCCACCCCCAAGGTCCACCACCAGCCGCGGCCCGATCGCGGACCCGGCGCCGTCATCCCCCATCGGCCTGCCGCCGGCCCGCAACAGCGAGCCGGCGAAAGACAGCCGGGCCTCCTCCTGACCGGAGACGACCTCGGGGATGATGCCGAGTGCGGCGCGCACACCGTCTACGAACTCCCCCCGATTCTCGGCGTCCCGGGTGGCGGAGGTGGCCACGAAGCGGATATGCGCGGCGTCCGGTGGCACATCCAGTGCGGTGCAAGTGGCCGCGTATTCGCGCACGACCTCCAGCGTGCGCGCCAGCGCCGCCGCGTCCAGGCGGCCGGTGCGATCCACGCCCTGACCGAGGCGGACGATGGTGCTGGAGCGGCGCAGGGGATGCAGGTGGATCGCATCGGTGTGCTCGTCCCGGAGGGCTTCGGCGACGAGCAGCCGAATGGTGTTGGTGCCGCAGTCGATGGCGGCGACACGGGTCATGCGCGGATCCCCCTCAAGTGGCTTAGCCGACGGCTTCACCGCCAACTCTACGGCGGCGGAGGGCGACGTTCAGCATGAGCAG
The DNA here is from genome assembly GCF_030530635.1 of Actinomyces sp. GTDB lineage: Bacteria > Actinomycetota > Actinomycetes > Actinomycetales > Actinomycetaceae > Actinomyces. Next base: position 17,343 of record NZ_JAUMUL010000049.1, on the reverse strand, counting down.
CGCTCGGGATCCCACAAGCCACGCTCACGCAGCGCGTCCAGGGTCAGATCGCCAATCGGGTTGACACCACACCCAACCGCGAGCGCATGCGCCAACAGCGCGTGCAGACATTTGACCCGGACGGGCATGCCTCCAGCCGAAACCCCGGCAATCTCCACGGGGCTCCCCAACTCGGCGCGCCGAGCCAAGTAATCGGCATGGGCATCCGCATAAGCCGCGGCCAGGTCGGGTTCGGCGGCCAGACGTCGGTTGTACTCCTCCATCAGGTGCTCCGCCTCAAGGGTGGAGCAGCCGCGTACCGCCGCCGGGTGGGTGAGGTAGTACATGGTCGGGAACGGAGAGCCGTCAGGCAGGCGGGGGGCGGTGCGCACGACCGTGGGGCTGCCGCAAACGCAACGCGCTGCCACGTCGACTACTCCGCGAGGCACGCGCCCCAATTGCATACGCAGGGTCTCCAGGTCGGCTTCGCTCGCAGTCACTGTTGATCCCCCGACTCGGTGGATGCGGCACGGTCCGACGGCACGGCGGTCGCCTCAGGTGTCGCGGTGGCCCGCGGGGTGGGCGTCGACCAACCCCGGCGGGCGGGGTCCTCGGCGGGTTTGTCCTCCTCCACCTGACCGGCCACACGGGCCGATTCCCGCAACTCCTGATACCAGGGAGGCCGTTGCTCTCCTGCGGTCTGGGAGGAGCCGGTCTTGTCGTCGGCCCCAACACTGTCGGCCCCGACGACGACGTAGGTGGTCTCACCGGGCATCACATAGGACAGGCGCTCTCGGGCCTGGGCCTTGACATACTCGTCGTCGTTCCAGCGCGCCAACTCCTCCTCCAGCGCGGAAGAGGTGGCGCGCGCCTCGTCGATCTGCTCCAGGACGGCGTCGTACTGGGCGCGTTGAAGCAGGTAGCCGCGCAGCGACGGGAAGACCACAATGAATGCCAGCACCACCACGCCGGTGAGTATGAGCAGCCGCATGGACAATGACAGTCCGTCTGCGCCACCAGATGCCTCCTCCACCCGAGTGGCCCGGCCGGCGTCGGAACGTGCGGCGTCGGTCTCCGCGCCGCGGGAGGCATCGGCGCCGGAGTCCGACTTCCTACCGCTCCTGCCGGAGGCCGTGCCACGCGAGCCACGGGCCGGTCCGGGGCGAGAGGTCCTGCGCACGCCGGGGCGTGCAGGTGCTGGTCGGCGCGGCGTCATGGAACCGATCCTGCCTCATGGGCGGCGCCGTTGCGAGCGCGCAAGACCGGTGCGTCGAATACGACGCTTCATGAATTGAACCGGCGGCGTCAGTTTTGACCGCCTGGAAGGCACTCTCAGACGGTCCAAACTGAGAAAAGGGGTACACACAGAGCATCGCGGTCCAAACCGAGTACGTCGGCCGAAATGGCACGTCCCGGGGCGCGCACACGATAAGTGCGTGCCCCGGGAGGAAACCGGAAGCTGTCAGCTTCGGCTCAGGCAGATAACCTGCGCCCTACCCGCCCCGAGCCTCCGCAGCCGCTTCGGCTCAGGCCTTGAAGCGCGGGAAGGCGCCGGCGCCGGCGTAGACGGCGTCCTCGCCCAGGGCCTCCTCGATGCGGAGCAGCTGGTTGTACTTGTTGATGCGCTCGCCGCGCGCCGGTGCGCCCGTCTTGATCTGGCCTGAGTTGGTGGCAACCGCCAGGTCGGCGATGGTGACGTCCTCGGTCTCACCGGAGCGGTGCGAGGTCATGGTCTTGTAGCCGGCACGGTGCGCCAGTTCGACGGCCTCCAGCGTCTCGGTCAGCGAACCGATCTGGTTGACCTTGACCAGCAGGCCGTTGGCGGCGCCGAGCTCGATGCCCTTGGCCAGACGCTCAGGGTTGGTGACGAAGAAGTCATCACCAACCAACTGCACCCGGTCGCCGATCCTATCCGTCAGAGCCTTCCAGTCATCCCACTCGTCCTCGCTCAGCGGGTCCTCAATGGAGACGATCGGGAAGTCGGTGATGAGCTTCTCGTAGTAGGAGACCATGAAGTCGTTGTCGCGGGCCTCGCCCTCGAACTGGTAGGTCTTGGTCTCGGTGTCGAAGAACTCGGTGGAAGCCACGTCCATGGCCAGGGCGACATCCTTGCCGGGGGTGTAACCGGCCTTCTCAATGGCCTCGACGATCAGCTCCAGCGCCTCACGGTTGGAGTCGAGGTTCGGGGCGAAACCGCCCTCGTCGCCCAGACCGGTGGACAGGCCCCGGCCCTTCACCACGGCCTTGAGCGAGTGGTAGACCTCGGCGCCCATGCGCAGGGCCTCACGGAAGGTGGGAGCGCCGATCGGGGCGATCATGAACTCCTGGATGTCCACATTGGAGTCGGCGTGTGAGCCACCGTTCATGATGTTCATCATGGGGACCGGCAGGGTGTGGGCATTCGGGCCGCCGATGTACTGGTAAAGATCCAGGCCGGCAGAGTCGGCGGAGGCGGCCGCGGCAGCCAGGGACACGCCAAGGATGGCGTTGGCGCCGAGCTTTCCCTTGTTGGGGGTACCGTCCAGCTCCATCATGAGACGGTCCAGGCCGCGCTGGTCCGCGGCGTCGAAGCCGATGACCTCGGGGGCGATGGTGTCGTTGACATTGGCGACGGCCTTCTCGACACCCTTGCCGAGGTAGCGGTCCTTGTCTCCGTCACGCAGCTCGACGGCCTCGAAGGCACCGGTTGAGGCGCCGGAGGGTACGGCGGCGCGGGCGGAGGAGCCGTCCTCCAGGAGGATCTCGACCTCAAGGGTCGGGTTGCCGCGGGAGTCTAGGATCTCGCGCGCGTGAACGTTCTCGATGAGGGCCACTTGATACTCCTTGCTGAAGTTGTGTTGCCTGGGGAACAGGCACATGCAGGCTCAGCCTAGCGGCCTGCGGCCCTCACCACGAGTGCATTGGTCCTGCCAGTTCCGAGGTTGTTCACGCGCGGCGAGATCCGGCCGGGCCTAGCGACGCACGCTTCGATACGAATACGAATGTCGCGCGTGACAGTTCGTCACCATAGACCCGCTGCACTCCGCGCCCCGAGTCCCTCACCTAATCCGGCGCAGACAACCTTTGTTGAGCGACGGCCTCGCCACCAAGGCGGCCAGACGGCGCCCCAGTCCCGCCGACGCATCATGCCGGACCGGGGCACCATTACCGGCTCTTACGCCCTCCGACGCCGCACTAGAACGGAACCGGCCACGACCGCCGCGAGGATGCACATCGCGGGCATCAACACAGTCGCACCCGTCTTGGCCAGCGGGCTCCCACCTCCCGCCGACCCCTGCGAGGGGCTCGTCGTCGGCTGGAGCGTCGGCTCCGCACTCGGCTCCACAGACGGCTCAACCGTGGGCCCGGGAGTCGGCTCAGCCTTCCTGGTGTAGACGTTGGTGAAGTCCAGGTCCTTCACCTCATCCTTAACGTCGATTGCAACCGTTTGAGCCTCGGTTGCGGCCAGGATGTATCCCTCGATCTGCGCCGAATCGGCATCCTCCGACACCGCGCACTGCGATCCCAGCGGCAGAATCGGCCCGGGCGCGAACCCATCGGCGGGAACGGTCAGTTGGTCACTGACATCCCCACCCCCGGGCACGGTGCACGTGTAGGTGAAGGAGTAGTCCCGCCCCTCTGCGGCTACGGCGTCACCGGCCAGTCCCTCCACGGTCTTGTTCACGCGGAAGCCGCCGCGGTGGAGGGTGTAGCTATTGGTGACTACCACGGCCACGGTATCGCCTTCAGCCACCGAGAAGGAGGCTTGCGACCCCACTTCAGGCTCGCCGTCCACTGCCATCTGCGTCAGCAGATCCGTGCCGTCTACGGCGGCGTCCTGCTCACTGATCGTGCAGGATCCGACCGGCACATCCTCAACCAGGACACTGTCACCCGCCTTGGTGCTGGCGGTACCGGTGGTCCTGGCCCCGTCGGCGCCCGTGCAGGTGTAGTCAAAGGAGAACTGCTCCGGGGCCTGAGAGGCACCGTCTCCATCAACCGCCTTGGAGATGGCGAAGGAACCGACCTGGCGGGTGTAGGCGTTGGTAACGGTCAAGTCCGTGTTCTGCCCTCGAGCAGTGATCGAAACGGTTTGATCGTCGGGCTCCTTCAGATTGTATCCGGGCAAGGAGGCCGAAGCGGCGTCCTCGCTGATGGTGCAGCTGGTCCCCAGCGGCACCTGCGGGCCGGCCACCGACCGCCCATCCGCCTTCAGCACCAGCTCTCCCGTGGTCCCATCAGTGCAGGTGTAGGTCACGCCGAACTCCTTGGCGGACAGATCGGCGCCATCGACGCCGGTGACGGCCTTGGTCACGGAGAAGCCGCCACGGTGCACGCTGTATTCGTTGGTGGCCTTCACGATGACGGTGTTCCCGTCGGTGACGTCGAAGCCCACCTCGCCGTCGACCTCGTTGCCGTTCACGGTCCAGGTGGTGGCCAAGTCGGTCCCCTCCACAGAGGCATCCGCCTCGGATACGGTGCAGTGGCCCACGGGCACGTCGGTGATCGCCGTCGTCGCCCCGGATGCCAGTTCCACGGTGTCAGTGGTCGTGGAACCGTCCAGCCCGGTGCAGGTGTAGGTGAAGGCGTAGGTCTGGGAGTCGGCCAGCCCGGCGCCGTCACCGGTGACCTCCTTGGAGATCTGGAAACCACCGGTCAGGGGCGTGTAGGTGTTGTAAACGACAACCTCGGCGGTGGTGTCCTTGGTGATGGTCACCTCAGGAGGCCAAATGGAGCTGGAGACGTTGTAGCCGTCACGATGGGCGGTCTGCTCGGACTCGCTGATGGTGCAGGTGGTGCCCACAGGCAGGGTGGGGCCGCCCACGGCGCGCCCATCACCGGTGGCCTGCAGCGTACCGGTGACCTCCCCGCCCTCGGGTGTGGTGCAGGTGTAGTCAATATCGAAGGTGTCACCCTCGAAGGCGGCCTCCTGGACACCGGAGGCAGCCTCCCGGAGAGTGGCGTCCCCAAACACCGCGGGCTCCAGCCACGAGTCGTCGTTCACGGTCGCCCACTTGGCCACGGAGAAGGTGCCGGTGTGGCGGGTAAACGCGTTGGTGAAGTCCGCCCTCGTCACTCCCTGCCCGCTTGGGATGACGGTGACGGTGACCGGCGCGGGGGCATCCAGGTCGTAGCCATCCATGGCCGCGGCGTCGACGTCCTCGGTGACGGTGCAGGAGGCGCCGGCGGGAATGACGGCGTTCGCCTCCACAGGCACGCCATCACCCGGCACGTCGGTGATTGTTCCCGTCAGACCGTTGTTGCAGGTATAGCTGAAGGAGTACGTCCTGGGGGCGGCCGCCTCCAAGCCGGTCACGGTCTTGGCCACTGCCAGGGTGCCCGGCTTGTAGTCCGCGGTGTTGGTCAGGCCCAGCGCCGTGGAGGTCCGGTTCCCAACGGTGAAGGTGTCGGTCACGCGATCGCCGATCCGAAACACCGGGCTCCCCCACTCGTAGGCGGAGGCATCCGGAGAGGCGGTGGCCGGGTCCTCGCTGAGGGTGATCTGGGTTCCGGCCGGGAAGGAACCGGGGTAAACGGTCGCCTTCCCCATGGTCACCGTGAGCGTGGTGGTTCCGGTGACGCCATCGTCGTTCAGAGTTCCCGGCGGGGTCCAGCCGACGTACTCGTCGGCGGCCTGAGGCAGGGTGTAGGCCACCCGGACGTCGAAGGTAGTGCCCGCGGTGATCTCATCAAGGGCCTGGCCGCCCAGGTACTTGGTGATCTCGAAACCGCCGAAGCCACTGGCCAGCTCGACTGCCATCTTGAAGGAGTCGGTGTAATAGCGCTCGGCGTTGGCGGTGACGTCAGCACCCTCCAGGGTGGCGGAGTTGCTGTAGATCACGCCCTCCACAGCGGTGCCGTTGTTGATGGCGCCCGGTGCGCTGACGGAGTAGTTAGTGTCCGGTTGGAATACTCCGGTGATGGTCAGGGTGGCCACCGTGGCGTCGTCGTTGAACTCGACGGTGTAGGTGAAGTCCTCGCCAGGAGAGTTGTATACCCGTCCCGCAGCATTGACCAGGTTGAGGGAGGTCGCCGACTCCGCGGAGGAGGCCCGACGGAAGATCCAGTTATTCAGGTTGGTTGCGAATGTCTGGCCGGGACCGAGCTCCTCGGTGATGACCACGGTGGACTGCGTGGTCCCGTTGGCCACGAACTCGGGCAGGATGGTCTCCAGGTGGGAGGTGCCCATCGTGATGCTCCAGGGCACGAAGGTGAAGGTTGCCGCCAGTGGCGTGGCCACCTTGGAGAACTCAGCCGGGACGTAGGCAGGTGCAGTCTGCGGGCGAATGCCTCCGGTCCCGGGCAGATCCACGGCGGTGGTAGTGCCGTTGAGGTCCATGTCGACGGTCTCGCCGTCCGTCACCTGAGCGGCGATCAGCAGGGCCTCACCGGAGCCCCTCAGGAGCGACCCGCCCTGTTCCTTCACAGCTTCAACCCCGTCATTGAAGGTACAGGTGATGGCGTGCTCCTCCAGCTGGCAGGAGCCGATGGTGACCTGCTGACCGCCCACCGTCACCGTCATCGGGTTCGTATTGGGGTATTCGCGGTTCTTGAAAACACTGCCCAGGTCGATGGAGAAGTAGTCCCCGCTGCTGACGTCGCTGTCGCCGGCATCCCAGGTGAAGGAAAGCTTGGCGACGTCGCCCACGCGCAGGAAGCCCGGCTGGGTGTTGCCGCTGGCGTCGGACTTGTCCAGTGCGGTGATGGCGATGTCGATGTCCAAGTTCTGCGCCGCACGCGCCGGCACCAAGGCCGTGAACAGCAGAGCCAGAACCCCGATAACGACCGCCACCGCCCGAGCCGTTAGCCGGCGTTTGTTAACCGAAGGTGCGCCTGTACTCACGATGCTCCAATCCGGTGCAACACCAGCACCCAGTCCGACTTCGAGACACCGCCTCACGGAGCGGTTCCGCAAGACCAGCTACTCATTAAAGCACGGTACTTATGCAGCACACGCGCCCGATAATCGCTGCCAACCAGAGCATGACCGAAAGGAATCCTCCACGCCGCCCTTGACAACAATTCAATTACGCCCGATTCGCCGCCATATCGCCACTTTCACGGTCGCCACAGAGGCGAACGTGGTGCGTCCCACAGCCCAGAACGAGTCAAGTGTCGTTCAGCGTTGCTCTAATCGGGCTGAAAACGTGACCGTAAAGCGGCCTGCCTCCGCAGCGGCGGGCCGCGAAGCCGACGCTCTTCCGTGCGCCCGGGCACACGAATCGCAGCTTGCTAAGGACTGCATTGCCCGGGCGGTAGGGACACGTGGCAGAGCGGACCCCTTCCCGCACGCCCAACACCGCCCTCAGACCGAAAGTACCCTCTTCCGGTCTGAGGGTGTAGGTGGGGCGCCGACGGTCGTGGAGGACTCGCGGCCGCGCTGCGTGCTGACGGGCGGAGGCCAGAAATGTCCAAAAACGGCACAAACGCCGCCGATGCCAATGCAGTCGGATGCGGCATCCGCATGATTTCAACGTTTTATTCGCGACCACCGACGCGGCCGGCACCGTTCGTGCCGAATCTGGACATTCCACCGCGGCCTCCGCCAAGATCCGCCCAGCACAATCGGCTGCCCGACACACCCCGGGGGCCGATCCCATGACTGCTTGAGATAACCATCAAGGTCAACCCTCGCTAGAACGCTCCGTGTCCGATCGTCGATGCCGGTGCCGGTGCGTTACAAGTGCCGGTCTCAGCGCCGACGCCGATACTTGGTGGCCTCGGTCTCCCAGTCGGCCTCCCCCGCGACGACGGCGTGCAGCAGCACCTCCGCCCAGCGCAGCAGCTCCTCCCCCTCGATGGCGCCCCCGCCCATGCGGGCGGTCCCGGGCGCGGGCACCACGATCGTGCGGGTGGCGGGCTTGAGCACCGTGCCCGGGTACAGGCGGGTGACGCGCATGCGAGCCGACTCGGGCAGGTCAACCGGCGCGAAGCGGATCGACTTGCCCTGCGCCACGATCTCCCGCACCCCGAGCTCGGCGGCCAGAGCCCGCAGCCGCGCCAGGGCCGCCAGGCGGCGCACCGCCTCGGGCACCGGCCCGTAACGGTCGGTGAGCTCGTCGAGCACATTGGCCACATCCGCCTTACTGCGGGCGGCCGCGAACTTGGTGTAGGCCTCCAGGCGCAACCGCTCATGGGGGACGTACTCCTCGGGGATGGTGGCGTCCACGGGCAGGTCCACGCGCAGCTCGACGTCCTCCAGGTCCTCCTCGTCCGCGCCGGCGGCCCCGGCTCCGCCCGTGTCCCCCGCCTGCAGGGACTTCTTGTAGGCGGCCACCGCCTCGGAGACCATGCGCACGTACAGGTCGAAGCCGACCCCGGCGATGTGCCCGGACTGCTCGCCGCCCAGCAGGTTCCCGGCGCCGCGGATCTCCAGGTCCTTCATGGCCACCTGCATGCCGGCCCCCAGGTCGGTGTTGGTGGCGATGGTGCGCAGCCGCTCCAGCGCCGTCTCCGTCAGCGGCTTGTCCGCCGGGTACAGGAAGTAGGCGTAGGCGCGCTCGCGCCCGCGTCCCACCCGGCCGCGCAACTGGTGCAGCTGAGACAGGCCCATGCGGTCGGCCCGGTCCACGATCAGGGTGTTGGCGTCTGTGACGTCCAGGCCGGTCTCCACGATCGTGGTGCACACCAGGACGTCGATCTCCTTGTGCCAGAAGTCGTCGATGACCTGCTCCAGCCGGGCCTCGTGCATCTGCCCGTGGGCGGAGGCCACGCGCGCCTCCGGAACCAGATCCGCCAGGCGGGCGGCCACGGACTCGATGTCCTCCACCCGGTTGTGCACGAAGAACACCTGCCCGTCACGCAGCAGCTCCCGGCGGATGGCGGCGCTGACCTGCTTGGTCTCATAAGCACCCACGTAGGTGAGGATGGGGTGGCGGTCCTCCGGCGGGGTGGACAGGGTGGACATCTCCCGCAGGCCAGTCACCGCCATCTCCAGGGTGCGCGGAATGGGGGTGGCGGACATGGACAGCACGTCCACGTCGGTGCGCAGTGCCTTGAGCGTCTCCTTGTGCTCCACACCGAAGCGCTGCTCCTCGTCAATGACCACCAACCCCAGGTCCTTGAAGCGCACCTGCCCGGTGATCAGCCGGTGAGTGCCGATGACGACGTCGATCGTCCCGTCGGCCAGGCCCGCCAACACCCGCTCGGATTCGGCGGCGGTCTGGAAGCGGGAGAGCTGGGCGACGTTGATGGGGAAACCGGCGTAACGCTCGGTGAAGGTCTCGGCGTGCTGGGACACCAGCAGGGTGGTGGGAACCAGCACCGCCACCTGCTTGCCGTCCTGGACGGCCTTGAAGGCGGCACGCACGGCGATCTCGGTCTTGCCGTAACCGACATCCCCACAGATGAGCCGGTCCATCGGCTGGGTCTTCTCCATGTCGGCCTTGACGTCGTCGATGGTGGCCAACTGGTCGGGGGTCTCGGTGTAGGGGAAGGCCTCCTCCAGTTCGGCCTGCCAAGGGGTGTCGGGGCCGAAGGCGTGCCCGGTGGTGGCCGAGCGGGCGGCGTACAGGCGCACCAGTTCCCCGGCAATCTCCCGCACTGCTTTGCGGGCCCGCTGCTTGGTCTTGGCCCAGTCGGCGCCGCCCATGCGGTTCAGGGCGGGGTTGTCGGAGCCGACGTACTTGGTGACCTGATCCAGGGCGTCGGTGGGCACCAGCAGCCGATCGCCGGGCTGGCCGCGTTTGGAGGGGGCGTATTCAATGACCACGTACTCGCGGGTGGCCCGCTCCTTGCCTGCACCTCGCCCGGAGCCGACATCGCGGCGCAGCAACTCCACGAACCGCCCGACGCCGTGCTGGGCGTGCACCACCAGGTCGCCGGGGTGCAAGGAGAGGGGGTCCACGCTCTTGCGGGTACGGCGGGCGGGCAGGGTCTTGGTGGAGCGGGCCGCGGCGGGGGCGCGGCCGGTCAGGTCGGACTCGGCCACCAGGGCCAGGCGCAGTCCCTCGGCCACGAAGCCGTGCCCGGCAGAGGCCTGGGTTACGCGCACCACGCCGTCGGGGGCCTGGTAGGACAGGTCGGCGGCGTCGTCCAGGCCGGTGACGATGCGCGCGGGCACGCCGCCGTCGGCCAGCAGCTGGGCCATGCGGCGGCCGGGTCCGGGACCCTCGGTGGCGACGACGACGCTCCAGCCGCCACGGGTCAGCTCGCCGATGTCCTTCACAGCGGTGTCCAGGCGCCCGCGATAGCTCTCGGGGTCGCGCACGGGCAGTTCAGTTGTGTCCGGGGAGGCCTTCAGGGAGGTGAAGGACCACCAGCCGCGGTTCGTGGACAGGGCCAGGGCGCGCGCTTCGGCCAGGTGGGCGAAGGCGGCGGCGGACAGGTCGATGGGGGCGGTGCCACCGGAAGCCGCGGAGGTCCAGGCAGCGGCGAGGAACTCCTCGGTGGTGGCAGCCAAGTCCTCGGCGCGTTTGCGCACCTTCTCGGGCTCGGCGACGACGACGAGCCGCTCCCCCACCAGGTCCAGCAGTGGCACCATGCGGTCGGTGAGCACGGGGGCGAGGGACTCCATGCCCTCCACCGGGATGCCGGCGGCGAGCTTCTCAAGCATGTCGGCGGCGCCGGGGATCGCGTTGATCAGCTTCCGGGCACGTTCACGCACCTGGTCGGTGAGCAGCACCTCCCGGCAGGCGGTGGCGGTGACGGCACCGAGGTCGGCGATGGTGCGCTGGTCGGTGACGGCGAAGGAGGAGACGGACTCGATTTCGTCGCCGAAGAAGTCCACGCGCACCGGCCGCGGCTGGGTGGGCGGGAAGACGTCGAGGATGCCGCCGCGGACGGCGAATTCGCCCCGGGCGGTCACCATGTCCACCCGGGTGTAGGCGGCCTCCGCCAGGCGGGCGGCCAGCTCCTCCAGGTCAACGCGCGCCCCGGCGGCCAGGTGGATCGGTTCCAGCTCCCCCAGGCCGCCGACCACCGGAGCGAGCAGGGCGCGCACGGGCACGACGAGTACGCGGACGGGGCCGCGCCACGGGTCGGGCGCGGCGTCGGGGCCGGCCGGTTCGCCGTCCTCGGGGTGGGCCAGGCGACGTAGCACGGCGAGCCGGGTGGCGACGGTGTCGGCGCGCGGGGAGAGCCGCTCATGCGGGAGAGTCTCCCAGGCCGGGAAGACGGCCACGTCCGGGTCGGGCAGGTAGCAGCGCAGGGCGGCGGCGAGCTCATCGGCCTCCCGGCCGGTGGCGGTGACCACCAGCAGGGGCGTGCCCTCCCCATCCGCTTGGGCCCCGGGGCGCGCCAGGCGGCCCGAGGCGTCCGGGCCGGCCCCGGTGACGCGGTCGACGCCGCTGTACCCCAGCGCCATGGCGGCCAGGACGGCGGGTCGGGCGCCGGGGGCGACGACGACGCTGCGGTCGGTGCGAGAGCGGCTGCCGGCCGCCGTCACCAGGGCGGTGATGACGGGGTCGGTCAGCAGCGGGGGCAGAAGGGCAGTCAGACGCACGGTGGGGAGTGTACGAGGCCGACGGAGGCGCGATGGGTGATATGCCGTCAGCGTTTAGCCATCATGCGCACCATTGTCCCCAGGTCGCGCATGTCGGCCCGCACCACGGGCAGCACCAACCACAGCAGCGCCATGGTCAGGCTCATGCCCGCTACGGCCACCAGGCAGATGGCGATGGCAGGTAGAGCGGACGCCAGCTCGCACAATCCCCAGGTGGCGGCGGTGGCCAGGGCGGACACGGCGAATATGCGCAGGCCGTTCCACACCAGGGGAACCGTGTTGAGACCCGATTTCCGCCCTGACCACAGCAGGGAGATGGGCCAAAGGATCAGGGGGCTGGCCACGTAGGCGTAGGCGACGCCGAGGGCACCGAATTGCGCCCCGATGATAATGGCGGCCAGGCGTATCACGGCGGAGAACAGCGTGTAGTGCAGGTAGGCGCGGCCGAGTCCACGCGCGGTATAGATCCACCCACCGACCACGGCCAGAGTGGTCAGCCCCTCCCCCACGGCCACCAATCGCATATAGGGGACCACGCTGAGCCAGTGATCGCCGAGCACCACGGACACCACTGCCGGGGCGGCGGCCACTACGATGCCCATGGACAAGAACACCGGGTATCCCAGGCCCAGCTGACCTCGGCGCAGGTAGGCCAGGGTGCGTTCGTCGTCGTCCTGGAGCTTTGCCACCACGGAGAGTCCGAGTGTGGTGACCTGGGGGCGGAACTGGTTCAGCGGGGTGCGCAGTGTCTGGACAGCGCGGTTGTACAGCCCCAGGGTGCCGGCGCCGAAAAGCCGGCCCATCAGGATCGAGTCGAGGTTGGAGGCTAGGTAGAACACGATCTGGGTCCCCGCCATCTGTATGCCGAAGCCGAGCAGAGCACGCATGGGCTCACGCCGGTCGTACCAGCGCGGCAGCCAGCCCGCGATGAGCGGCAGGGCGACGAAGGGGACGAGCGCCGTGACGATTCGCTGCACCACCAGCGCCCAGTAGCTCCAGCCCCAGGCGGCGGTCAACGCCCCCAGCGCCAGGGCGAGGGCGGCCGCCGCCAGGTCGACGGCCAGCAGCCGCCCCACCAGCAGTTTGCGGTTCAGGTCCGCGCGGTACTGGTTGACCATCCCGGCCATGAGAAAGGTGGGGGCTATGGCCGCGCATACCCCGGCGACCGCCGGCTCGTGGTAGAAAGCCGCCAACAGCGGGGAAATGGCCAGCCCTACGCCGGTGAGCACCGCCCCGGAGGCGGTGTTGAGCCACCACAGGTTGGAGCGCTGGCCGTGACTGAGCGTGCGTCCCTGAATGGCCGCCGTGGACAGGCCGAAGTCCTGGAAGATGGTAGCCACTCCGACCACCGCGGTGACCATGCCCACCACGCCGTAGGCGCGGTCATCAAGCAGGCGCGCGAGTACCACCACGTTGCCCAGTTGCAGGAGGATGCGCAGACCCTGCGTCCAGATCGTCTGACCGGCGGCCTTGGCGGCGCGTTTACCTAGGCCGCCGGTGTTCCCCGGCGCGTCGGGCCGTCGAGGTCTCGAGTCGGAACCGCTCACAGCACCTCGCCCAGGGCTTCGGTGAAACGAGTCAGGCCACGGTCGGCGCGGCGCCTTACCTCAGCAATGTCCTCCGCCAGTTGCGGACGGACCATGGCCGCCAAAGCATGGTCAACAACGTCATCGTCACGCAGATCTACCACGTGCTCCCAGCCTAGTCCACTAAGCAACGGGGCGAACTTGCGGGAGTATGCCAGCGGAATGGCAGGCGTCCCCATGGACAGGGCATTCAGGCAGGCGTGCATGCGCGAGCCCAACACCACCTGGGCCGATCCGACCGCGTCACGCACCTGGTCCAAGGCGTCTTCCCCGACCGGTACGATCACCTCCACATCTCCGAGTTCACGCCGCAGGTGCGCGAGCGGATAGCGGTCATTGTCCCCGGCAGAGTCGTCCGGACCGACGACGTGCGCGAGCAGAGTGAGTTCCCGCCCCTCGGCCTGCAAACGGCGGGCAATCGCCAGCACGTCCCGGCGGTAACGGGCGGAGTCCACATGGGGGTTGGACTCCCAAAGCAGTCCGGAGACATTGAGAATCACATCCCGGGTCTTCTCCAGCGGTGGGTGTGCAATGGCGAAGACCACGTCGGTGGACTCCACGTCCACGGGCCGTCCCAGCTGCGCTGCGCAGGCAGCAGAGCTGGCGTCCCGGCTGGCCACCAGCCGCGCATGTTGCAGGGCGCGGCGGGCCAGGTGTGCACCCCGCCTGGTGTTGAACGGGCCGATGGTCTGCGGGCTGAGGACCACCGGCACGCCCAAGCGGTGCAGGATCTCGGGGAACCGGGACATGGCGCGCAGGCGGTCCAGGCCGTATATGTCAGCAAAGGAGTCGCCAGAGCGAGTATCCAGTACCAGGTCGAAGGATGCGAGCCAGTTGAACAGGTCGTGCGCGCCGGTAACACGCTCTTTGAGCAGCCCGCGCGGACTGGTGAACAGGGACATAGGAGCGTCGCCACGCCCCGTGCCCTGGATCTGAATCTCCGCCTGCGGGAACACCCGCGCGGCGATTGCACGGGTGCCGACCGCGAGCGCCCGCACTCCGAGGTTGGGCTGGTCGAGCGAGGCCCACAGAATGAGAATACGCATGAGTTCCTTCGAGAGCTTACGGTTTGTGCTGGTGAACAGCTCGTTCAGGTGTTACGTCCACGCCGGACCACCCACATCTCACGGGTAAGAGTACTCTCACCACGGACGCTTTCGAGGCACGGTCGACGTCCGGACACCATTACGTGAGCACAAGTACATTCCTGTGCTGGCTACTGGCTCATCCCAGGCAGTCGTCTGCTTGGGGAGCAGGTGAAGAATCCGGGTAGTGTGGAGGCCGGGTGCCCTAATCGACCGCGCACGTTGCGATCCACCCGCACTCGCCGAGTCCGCCCGGAGGCGCATCATGACCACTGACCACATCGTCAGGGCTCTACGCGGCCATTGGCGTCTCATCATCGCCTTGTCCTTGCTCGCCACGATGTTCGGGGCGCTCACGGCGATCCTGAGCCCGCCTGTTTATCGTTCGACGGTGACCAGCCTGCTCACCGTAGCCTCCACCGAGGGTGTAAGTAACGCCACAAGCGACACCCGCGCGGTCGCCGCCATCACGCCCACCCTCGTAGAGCTTTCCGGAGCGCACTCGACCCTCGCAGAGATTTCCGACACCACGGGGATCCAGGTGGAGGAGCTCTCCAAACGAGTCGCCGTATCGAACCCCAGCAACACGCTGCTCATCGTCATCAGATCGACCGGATCATCACCCGAACAAGCAGAGAACACCACTCTGGCGATGATTGCCGCCCTCACCGACCATGCCGCTTCGCTCAGCGTGTCGACCGACACTGGAACTGCATCCCTGACGCTGTCGCCCGTGGATACGTCATCGACAGCTCAGCTCATCGGGCCGTCCAAACTGCGTCACGGGCTCATCGGCACGATCCTAGGTGCGATGTCGGGCCTGTTTCTCGCCCTAGTCCTCAATCGGGCGAAGCCCGCAGTGAGCCGGACGGCCTCGCCACTCCGCCTAATCACCTCCAGTTGGCGGCAACCGGGTTTACGCTAGGACGCGTATGACAGCCTTCCGCCGATGGCACTCGTGCCGCCTACTGATTCGTTCCTCATGCCGAGCAGTCTGAGCACCGCATCAAGAAAAACACTCGTCGCCGCCGTACTCGCCATCGTGTCGTGGCGAACGCAATTGGCTCATGGCTTGAGCCTCGGCGATGTAGCAGCCATAGCCTTGTTACCGCTGACCTGGAGGGCATCGCGCAACTCGCGAGCGCTAGGAGCCGTCGTGCTGTGCTCACTGACCGCTATAGCAACCGGTGCGGCACTGGCGCTCGCGGCTGCCAGTGAGTTCATGCTCGTCCCGAGCGGCGCGCTGGCGATCCTGATCGCTGCCGCCGCTATTCCCGCCGGCGCCGCAGCCATCGTCTGGGCGAAGCAGGAACTGGGCCTGGACCTGGCCGCGGCCTGCTTCATGCTCGGTTTGTTGGCCGATGCTTTTCTTCGTTCGAGTTCGGTGGTTAATCCGTGGAAGTTCGCCTATGGCCTACCCACGAGCGTAATGGTGCTTGCACTCGCGCATCGTCTGGGCCGCACCGCCGAAATACTAGCTGCGATGCTGCTGTCTGCTGTCTATCTCCGCTCCGACTCACGGTCCGCCATCGGGTTCCTACTGGTCACGGTAGCGATTCTGGCTTGGCAGGCGATGACCTCCTGGGCTCGCGTGCACCTGTCGCCGCGAACCGCCTTCAAGACCCAGTTGTCGCTGCTCACTGTGCTGGCCGCGGTCGCTATCGGGGCCGTGCTTGGCGCTTCGTCCTCCGGCCTACTTGGCGAGGCTGCACAGACTCGTACTACGGCGCAATCATCTGGGGCGAACATCTTGGCCTCCGCACGCCCCGAGATGGGTGCCACATTCGCACTATTTGAGCATCGTCCATGGGGTTACGGCGCTGGCGTCGCACCGCGCTACAGTGATGTCCGTGTGGCCATGGACGGCATGCGAGCACTGGGATACGACCCGGATAACGGCTACGTCATGCGCTATATGTTCGGAGGTGGGCACTTCGAACTGCACTCGGCCGCGGCCGATCTATGGGCGGCCCTGTCCCTGCCCGGCCTCGCCCTCGGAATCGGGGTGATATTACTGTCCTTGACGGCATTGGGGCGCACTCTGGCCACGCTGCGCTCCAGAGCCTGGATCATCTTCATCACGATCGTGGTCGCATGGAACTGCCTGTTCGGCCCGCTGAGCCCCATTGTCGCCTACATGGAACTCGTTATTGCCACCGCTATCTGCATGCCACCAGTAGGCCGACAAAACGCAAAGAATGAGGATCCGATCTGAGTCGTCCACAAGTTGTTGCCGGCCAGTCAGCTATTCCGATTTGAGGGCACAACGGCAGGGCCGGTTTGTCACCTCTTCTGGTTTGGAAGTGTGTCGAAGATTACTTCCGGTATCCTCCCGCGCGGCTAGCCTTGCGCACAGGCGAGGCGTGAAGCTTCCGGCCCGATCCTGGGGGCCACGGCTGTTGAAAGAGCCCAGCTCCAAGTGGAGCATCTTGGTTGTGGTGGCCTCCCGGGCGGTACCCACGCCGTGTCGGTCAGCTAGCCTTTTTCCTAGCCCTGCGCGCCGATGCCCGCCCCGTCGAGTCAATCGACTCCAGATATACAGGGAACCCCGTACACGGTTGCCGTGTACGGGGTTCCCTGTGCAACTCTGCTGCGCGCAGTTATGCAACCCTCCTGACCGTCAAGTCGTCAACCCGCAACGTTAGCGGTGATCCGTCCGCCTTGCCCGAAGTGAAGGTTCCAAATCCAACCGATCCAGGGGCCGCGAGTGCTGCGTCGTCATCCGTCACATCGACTCCCCAGCCCTCGGGCTCATCCCCATCGCCGATCCATGCCTTGGCCTGGAGCTTCGTGGATTCGGCGCCATTGACGACGAACCGAACGTGTAGCTTTTGACCCGCGGAATAGGAACCATTCAACCGCGAAGAACCGAGCGGCGTTTCAACGCCACCGACCTTCTTAGAGACAGTCATCGTGACTGCCCCATCAAGGGCGACGTGGAATCCAAGCTGGTAGGATCCCGATTCATTAGCCCGGCCGATATATGAGACGTACGCCCCGGGTCCAGTCGTCGCTTGCTCCAAGACGAAGTCAACTCTGGAATCAGTGGAAGTCGCGTCAATTATCGGAGAAGACAACGAGTTCGACGTACCCGCGCCGGTCATCGTCAAGACTCCAGCTGAACCGTCCACCGAGATCCGGCTGACGCCGTATGCGGCACTCCAGTTGCCACCGAAGTCGGCCGATCCCCAGCCCTTGCTCGTCTGACGGGTGAACGTGTCAGAAAGCAGCACGTCCTGTGCCTGAGCCTCCTGCGGCTGAGCGTCCTCCG
>NZ_JAUMUL010000048.1:208-28874 GCF_030530635.1 Actinomyces sp. | reverse complement strand
ACCAACCAAAACAAACAAACACGACACACTATCGAGATCCCAAACAACACACCCACCAAGTATCCGCGGCGCCTTATCGGCATTCCGCTTCGCCTCGGAAGCGCCTAGAGAACTTTAGCGGTTCACACGAGCCGGGTCAAACCGGAGATCGGTGATCCCCGTCTCGTCTGGAACCTGCTCAGTTCCCGATTCCGCCTCCCGCGAGTCACCCCACAGGCGGCGGCGAGCGATTAATTTACGCACGTGCACCCAGGCCGTCAAACGCACGCGCGGTGACAACGGACACAGGTCGTCAGAGATCCAACGGAACTCGTTCAGGCGCTCCGTGCGACCGCCAGATTGCGGCGACCCTTGCGGACGAGCACGAGGCCGCCCGCCAGCAGCTGATCCGGGGTGACCGGCGCATCCTCATCGGTCACTTTGACGTTGTTCAGGTAGGCGCCTCCCGCAGCCACAGTCTTACGTGCGGCATTGCGGCCCTTCTCCAGACCTGCGGCCACCAACAGGTCGACAATCGTCGAACGACTCACCTCGAGGGGCGCTGCCGGCAGATCCGCGGTGGCGGCCGCGAGTGTCACCTCATCCAATGCGGTCAAGTCTCCCCTACCCCACAAAGCCTTAGTCGCCGCCTCGGCCTGCCCGGTCGCATCAGGGCCATGCACCCACATGGTTACTTCGTGCGCAAGTACGCGTTGAGCCTCACGCGCTTTCGGGTTGGTCACCACAGTGGCCTCCAGGCGTTCGATCTCCTCGCGCGCCAGGAAGGTGAAGACCTTGAGGAACCGCACCACGTCGGCGTCGTCCACCTGCAGCCAGAACTGGTAGAAGGCATAGGGGCTGAGCATGTCCGGGTTGAGCCAGATGGCTCCGCCTTCGCTCTTGCCGAACTTGGTCCCATCCGCCTTGGTGATCAGCGGGTTGGTCATTACATGTACAGCGGCACCCTCGACCTTGCGAATGAGGTCCATACCGCCCACTAGGTTGCCCCACTGATCATTGCCGCCAACCTCCAGAGTGCAACCGTGACGGCGGAACAGCTCCAGGTAGTCGTTCGCCTGAAGGACCTGGTAACTGAACTCGGTAAAGGAGATCCCCTCCTCACTGGCCAGGCGGCGTGCCACGATGTCCTTGGAAAGCATGGTTCCCATACGGAAGTGCTTGCCCAGATCTCTTAGGAAGTCGATCGCGCTCAGCTGCGCGGTCCAGTCCAGGTTGTTGACGATGCGCGCAGGGTTGTCGCCTTCGAAGTCGAGCAGGTGCTCGAGCTGGGAGCGCAGCCCCTGCGACCACTCGGCGACCACTGCTTTGGTGTTCAGCGTCCGCTCCCCCTTAGCGCGGGGATCGCCGATGAGTCCTGTAGCACCACCGACCAGAGCAAGCGGGTGGTGCCCCGCCAACTGCAGGTGCCGCATCACTTTGACGGCGACCAGGTGACCGTGATGCAGGGAGGGCGCGGTCGGGTCGAAGCCGCAGTAGAAGGTGACCGCCCCTGTGTTCAGCGCCGCACGAAGCGCGTCTATGTCGGTGTGCTGGGCGATCAGGCCCCGCCACTGCAGCTCGTCCAGGATATCGGTCACGGTCCGGTGCCTTCCTTGGTTCGTCCCGGTGCGTGGTGTCCGGGGCCGGCGCATTCGCCCGGCGCGGGCTAGTCTGCCACGGCATCCCGGTTCCCCGGGTGAGGCGGCGGAGCGACGGACGAGTACGGTGGCAGGCCAATAACCAACATCTGGGAAGGCCTCAACTGCGCCCAGATGTCCGGGCCGAGTCCGGGACCTGCCGCACCTGCACCGAACCGATCCCGATCATGGGGCCGTAGACCTCCCAACCGCCAACGGCGCGGGCCCGCCTGCCGGCTTCGATGATCAACCCGTGCAGGTCAACCAGTTCGGCAAGGCTCAGTTCCTCGGCATGGATGTCGGCCTCCAGCGCGCGCCTGGTAGTTTCGTAGTCGCGGCGGACCCCGTAGCCGGCCTGTCGTAGAAGGCGTCGCCCGTAGGTGTCGAAGATGAAGCGGCGTCTGCCGTAGACCATCAGCGCCACCACGTCAGCGCTCTCCGGACCTATGCCGGGCAGGGCCATCAGTGCGGCACGCAGGGCGTCATCGCCCAGTTCCTCAGCGGCCCTCCCATCCGCAGACAGCATCCAGGTGGCGAAGGCACGCAGCGATCGTGCCTTCGCCCGCATGAACCCGGCCGGGCGGATGAGCGTGGTCAGTTCCGAATCGGTCAGACACAGCAATTGCTCGGCTTCGAATCCGGTGGCCTCCCGCAACCGGTCCAGCGCTCGTTCAACATTCGTCCAGGCCGTGTTCTGCACCAGCACGATCCCACACACGTATTCGAAGGGAGTCTGCGCAGGCCAGACCGGCGCCTCCCCCAGTTCAGTACGCAGGATCGTCAGTAGGTCGCGCACTGGCAGCGGCTGAGGACCCCCGGTCAATGGCCCGATCCCAAAGGTCGATCCCATACCAGCGAGTAGCGCCAGTAGAAGCGACGGCGTACCCGCGATCCTGGCAGGATCTGGGCGGCTGCCGCGCGAATCTCCCGCAGTGACTCACGCGCCGGTGCCGTGGGTACGCCGATGTCGCGCTGCTCGTGGTGGAGCAGGCTCGCGACGCGAATGGGCACCACACTCAGTGCACTCAGCAACCAGTCCACGACGGAGGTATCGGCGGCCAGACCGATGATCAGCAGTCTGCCTCCCGGGGCCACCAGCGCAGCCATGCGCTCCAGCCCCTCTGCCAGGGGCAGGTGGTGCAGGACCGCCACGCAGGTGACGGTGTCGAATTCTCCCAGACCGTCGACCTCATTCGGCTTCATCACATCCGCCTGCCGTACACACGCCCCGTCGGTGCCCACGAGTCGGCGACGAGCACGCCCAACCGCCTCTTGGTCCAGCTCAATCCCGACGACCTCGTCGCAGACGGCCGCGAGCCGCTCCATGAGCAGTCCCTCACCGCAGCCCACATCCAGGGCGCGCCCACCACGCCTGGCGGCGTCGGCCACGAGCTCGTCGTGGAAGGCCGCATTGTGGTTCCAGTAACAGATGGGTGGTGGGGAGGCCGCGGCTGTCATCCTGCGTCCCTCCTCCGGGTCCGGGGGCGGGCGGGTTTGTAGGGGGAGACCGTGGGCTCGCCATCGATCCAGAAGCGCCACGGGTAGGCGCTCCCGTCTCCGCCGGGGCCGGCTACGCCCGTACGTGGGCCGGTGCGCAGACGTCCCGACCCGAGTTCCCGACCCGGCTCGGGCAGGGCGAGCGAGATACGGGATCTGGGAGGGCCGAGCCGGGCCCCGTCGTCGTCTCGGGTCAGGCCCAGCGCCTGGCACAGGCGTGCTGGGCCTCGAGCCAGATCACGGTCTACGTGCGCTGCCTGGCGACGCCGACGCGCCAGTTCGAGCCCGTCCGTCACCTCCCCGCCACGCAGAAGCACGGCACGGGGAAGGCCGGCTGGACCGCAGACGAGATTTACGCAGTAGTGCATGCCGTAGGTGAAGTAGACGTAGACGACGCCGGCGGCTTCGAACATGGAGGCGTTGCGCGCGGTACGGCCGCGGTGGGCGTGGGAGCCGGGGTCGGTCTCGCCCCGGTAGGCCTCGACCTCCGTCAACCGCACCGACACCGCTCCCTGCGGGGAAGACACGGTCAGGACCGCTCCGAGCAGCCTCGGGGCCACTTCAACCGGGTCGCCGACCAGGGCCGACACCACTTCTGCGGGCACCCCTGCGGCACCCGCAGGCTCTTCGCGGGACGAGTCCGTTGCAGACGCTTCCAGCCGTGTCATACGCCCGGCTCCTAGGCCTCGCGGTAGGCGGTTCCGGAACCGCCCGCAGGCCCGTCCAATAGCGATCCCTCCCAGGCGAACACGCGCAGTTCGGCGGAGTGCTCGATGGCGCGGGCCAGTTGCTCAACCACCCGCACCGGGGCAGTTCCGCCGTGGCCGGCCCGAGCGGCGACAGATCCTTCGGCGGAAAGTACCTTGCGCACCTGTGCCGTCAGCCGCGAATCGATGGCCTCAAACTCCTCATCGGTAAGATCCCACAGCTCAATTCCGCGCTGCTCGCATGCGCGCACACAGGCACCGGACAGCTCATGGGCCTCGCGGAACGGGACCCCCTGTTTGACCAACCACTCGGCAATATCGGTGGCCAGGGAGAAGCCCTGGGGGGCCAGGGAGGCCATACGCTCGTAGTTGAGCCGCATGGTGGCGACCATGCCCGACACGGCGGGCAGCAACACGGCGAGCGTGTCGACGGCGTCGAAGACGGGTTCCTTGTCCTCCTGCAGGTCTCGATCATAGGCGAGCGGCAGGGCCTTGAGGGTGGCCAGCAGCCCGGACAGATCGCCGATGAGTCGACCTGCCTTGCCACGGGCCAGTTCGGCGACGTCGGGGTTCTTCTTCTGCGGCATGATGGAGGAACCGGTGGAGAAGGAGTCGTCAAGAGTGACGAAGTCGAACTCCTTGGTGTTCCAGATGATGATCTCCTCCGCCAGACGGGAGACGTCCACGGCCGTCATGGCCAGCACGAAGGACATCTCGGCAACCGTGTCGCGGGCGGCGGTACCGTCGATGGAGTTCTCACAGGCCGCATCGAAGCCGAGGTCTGCGGCCACGGCGTCGGGGTCGAGGCCAAGAGTGTTGCCGGCCAGCGCCCCGGAACCGTAGGGGCTGACAGCGGCACGTGTATCCCAGTCCCGCAGCCGCTCAACGTCGCGCATGAGCGGCCAGGTATGGGCGAGCAGCTGGTGGGCGACCAGCACCGGCTGGGCGTGCTGCAGGTGGGTGCGGCCCGGCATGATGGCCTCACCGGCGGCAGCGGCCTGATCGATGAGTGAATCGACCACGTCGAGCACCAATCCGGCCAGGTGGCGCGCCTGATCGCGCAGGTACATGCGAATCAGGGTGGCGATCTGGTCATTGCGGGAGCGGCCTGCACGGAGCCGACCGCCCAGATCCTGCCCGGCGCGTTCCATGAGTCCGCGTTCAAGGGCCGTGTGTACGTCCTCGTCAGCGGGTGCCGGGGAGAAGGCACCGGAGACGACATCCTCCTCCAACCGATCCAGGGCGCCCAGCATGCCGTCCAGTTGGTCGCGGTCGAGCAGACCGGCGGTACGCAGGGCGCGGGCGTGCGCACGGGAGCCGGCGATGTCGTAGCGGGCCAGGCGCCAATCGAAGTGGGTGGAGATCGACAGTGCCGCCAGGGCGTCGGCGGGACCACCGGTGAAGCGGCCGCCCCACAGGCTGATACCGGCTGGGGCGGTGGGAGCGGCGGGGGTCTGACTCGGCTGACTCGTCATGGGGCCCATCATGGCTCATCGTGACGGCCGGACGTGAGTGCGTTCGCTGCACGGACCGACGCGAGACCCTCGAGTTCCGGACCGTCATCGGAGCCGCGGGGCGCTCCGACGCTCCCGGTTTCGCCGCCACCGGCGGCGTCCCCATCAGCGGCGCGGTTACGCTCGTAGAGCCGGTGCAGCCCCAGCCAGGTACCCAGCGCGCACACGAGTACCCAGTTGCCCTCGCTCAGCAGCCGGGACTCGGTGAATGATTGCACGGTCATGGCTGTCATCAGCAGGGCGGGCAGCAGTACCGAGGCGTCGGAGTCAATGTTGCGCAGGGCCAGGCGGAAGGAGCGATAAAGGAGCAGTATCACCAGGACGACGACGAGTGTCGCCCCGACGACGCCGGTCTGAAACAGTGCCTCGATGTAGGCGTTGTGGGCGCTCATGGTGGGGGTGCCGTCCGGGCGGATCACGAGAGTGGCGAACACCGGCAACCAAGGAACCCAGTACATGATCCACCCCCACCCCAGGATTGTATGGTCCTCCCACAGATCCAGTACCCGCTGCCAGATCTCCCAACGGCCCGACATGTCCGTGCTGCGGCCCAGCGCCGCCGTCACATGGGAGTGCCAGCCGATCGCGGCCGCGATGAGCGCCACGCCCGCAGCCGCCGCGGTCACGAGCACCGCCGGACGCCAACTGGGCCGGATCAGGCGCACCACCCACAGCAGCAGGCAAACGGCGGCGCACACGGCCAGCGCGACCGATACGGTTGCTGAACCTGCGAGCGCCAGCACTAGCAGCGACGTGCCCGTCCAGACGATCAGCCCTAATGGGCTCACCCTTCGATCCGCCCAGCGCACCACCACGCACAACAGGGTGAGCAGGGCTATGAAGGCCAGCGGGTTACGGTTGCCGACAATTCCTTGAATCGGGCCGCCGTTGAACAGGTCCCCGTTTACCCAGTAATACGAGATCGGCACCTCTTCCCAGTCGCGCATATACAGCGGTATGAGCGGATGGCGCAGCACCAGGGCCACCCACGCCTCCAGCAGCAGGCTCAGCACGAGGGTGGCCTCCAGGGCGCGACTGAGGGCATCGGTCAGTTGGCGCAGAGACAGACCGCATGCCAGCAGTACGCCGGTCGCACTGGTGGCGACCATCAGAAGTGCCGCCAGCACCGTTTCGCGAGGATATTGGGACCAGATGACACTTAGAACGCAGACAATCACGTAGGCCGTCGTCACCGGAGGCAGTGCGCGCCACGGCACACGGTGCCCCTCGCGCACGAACACCACTAGGAGTGCGATGCCGCTGAGCGCGGCCAGCAGCCCGAAGGGCCACCAGCCGATGAGATCACGCACCCCCTGGCCGGAGAAGGTCAGGAAGAATGCCCAGGTGCCGAAAACGGGCAGCAGCGGGCGGCGCGAGCCGCGGACGGTCACGGGAACGCGAGCACGGTCATCGGTTGGCACGCTTCTCCTTGCGGGTGGTTGCCTTCAAGTTCCTCGCCGCCCGGATCTAGGCGACGGATGGGGAGGGACGATACGGCAGTGCGTCATACCGGCCGACAGCGTCAGAAGCGTAACCGTCTTCGGGCCTGATCGAGGTGCAATAAACATTGCAGGAGAAGAATCGGCCTCGGGCACCGCCGACGGCCGACTGTCCCGGGTGGGAACAGCCGACCGCTGGTGGTGCCGTCATTCATATCGGTTCGGGTGCGCTGCCACTGCCCGCCTCGGCGTTAGAAGGTGACGCCGTCACCCACACGGACGTCACGGGCGGCCGCCAGTTTCGACTGCATGCCGTAGATCTCGATGAAGCCGCGCGAGGAGGACTGGTCGAAGGTGTCGCCGGTCTCGTAAGTGGCCAGGTTGAAGTCATAAAGACCGGTGTCGGTGCGGCGGCCGTCGACTGTCGCCCGGCCTCCGTGAAGCACCATCCGGATATCACCGGTCACATACCGCTGGGTGTCCTCAATGAAGGCATCCATGGAGCGCTTGAGCGGTGAGTACCACTGTGCCTCGTAGACCAGGTCACTCCAGGCCTGCTCCATCTGCCGCTTGTAGCGGCGCTGCAACCGCTCCAGCGTAACTGCCTCCAGGGCCTGGTGCGCCTCAATGAGCGCCACTGCCCCGGGCGCCTCATAGATCTCACGGGACTTGATGCCCACCAGCCGATCCTCGACCATGTCGATGCGCCCCACGCCCTGGGCACCGGCACGCCGGTTGAGTTCCTGCACGGCCTGCAGGGGGGTGACCGGCTTGCCGTCGATAGCGGTGGGGACGCCCTGCTCGAAGTGGATCACGACCTCATCGGGCAGCGGCGGGTAGGTGGGGTCGTCGGTGTAGACATAGACGTCCTTGGTAGGTGCGTTCCACAGGTCCTCCAGGTACCCGGTCTCAATGGCTCGGCCCCACACATTCTGGTCGATGGAGAAGGGGTTGTGCTTGGTAGTCTCAATCGGCAGGTCGTGCTTCTCCGCGTAGTCGATGGCGACATCCCGCGTCAGGGCCAGGTCGCGCACCGGGGAGATGCAGTTCATGTCCGGGGCCATGGAGGTAATGGCCACTTCGAAACGCACCTGGTCATTGCCCTTGCCGGTGCACCCGTGAGCTACAGTACTGGCGCCGAACTCACGAGCGGCTCGCACCAGGTGCTTGGCGATCACCGGACGAGACAGGGCCGACACCAGGGGGTATTTGCCCTCGTAGAGCGCATTGGCTTTGAGGGCGGGCATGCAGTAATCCGCGGCGAACTCGTCCTTCGCATCGGCCACATACGCCTCGACCGCACCGCAGTCGAGAGCCCGCTGGCGGATGACCTCCAGGTCTTCCCCGCCCTGACCAACGTCCACGGCGACGGTGACGACCTCGCGGCCGGTCTGCTCCCCAATCCAGCCGATGGCGACGGAGGTGTCGAGGCCTCCGGAATAGGCGAGAACGACGCGGTCTTGATGCTTGCTCATATGCGTTCTGTTTCTTTCTCTGTGGTGTTAGCTGTGTGACAGCTTGTAGTTGGGATAGCGGCCAGGACAGAATGCGCGGAGGGCGCGGTCAGTCTCGCGAGCCCGGATCGGCCAGGGCCAGCAGATGGGCGGACACTTCCGCGGCCACAGTCTCGGAGCGGGTGATGACCAGGACGGTGTCGTCCCCGGCGATACAGCCGAGAACACCCGGCAGCATGGAATCGTCAACCGCACTTGCCAGCAGCTGAGCGGCGCCCGCGGGGGTGCGCAGGACCAGTTGGTTACCGGCGCATTCGGCGGTGACCACCAGCTCGGCGCACCAGCGGGCCAGGCGGGCGCTGGCGTGATCGGACAGTGACTCCGTTTCTGCTCCCTTGGGCGGCACCTGGCCGGGCGCACCGGCCTCGGGAATGGCGTACACCTGGGTACCACCTACCGAACGCCTCTTGGTGGCCCGCAACTCCACCAGGTCGCGTGAGAGCGTCGCCTGAGTGGTACTCACCCCGTGATGGGCGAGGGCGTCGCGCAGTTCCGCCTGCGAGCGGATACGCTCGTGGGCGAGGATCCGGGCTATCAAGGCGTGGCGGGCAGTCTTAGTCGCCGGTGCGGCCGCACCGGAGTCGGGTGCTGACGCGGTGGAGGGCGTGCTCATATCGCCGCCCGCTCGGCCAGGACGTCGGTGAGCGCGGCCGTGAGGGCGTCCGCGTCGGCGTCGGCGAGGATGAACGGGGGCGCGATTCGCAGCGTGTCCGGGCGGGGCGGGTTGACGATGAAGCCGCGCCGCTCCAGGTCGGACGCCACCTGGGAGGCCGGGCCGACGGCGTCGGCCAGACCGACACCGCGCAGCAGACCGGCTCCACGTACCTCGGTCACACCGGGCACGGCGGCCAGCTCGACCGCCCACCGATCGCCGAGCTCGGTCACCCGCTTCAACAGTCCTTCCACGCGGATGGTGTCTATAACGGCCAGGGCGGCGGCCGCGGCCACCGGGTTGCCGCCGAAGGTGGTGCCGTGTTGACCGGGTCCGAGCAGCTGCGCAGCTGCGCCGGTGGCCACGGTAGCGCCAATCGGCATGCCGCCGCCCAGGCCCTTGGCGAGGGTGACCACATCCGGGACGACGCCGGGGGCGAGCAGGTGGTGCGCCATCCAGGCGCCGCTGCGGCCCATGCCGGTCTGCACCTCATCAAGGATCAGCAGGGCGCCGACGGCTGCGCTGAGCTCGCGTGCCGCTTCCAGGTATTCGGCTGACAGCGGCTGTACACCGGCCTCACCCTGGATGGGTTCAACGAAAAGAGCGGCCACATCCGGGCCGAGCGCGCCCCGCAGTGCATCCACGTCGCCGGCAGGAAGAAACTCCACCCCGCCGGGCAGCGGTTCGAAGGGCTCGCGGTAGGCGAGCCTATGAGTCAGCGAGAGCGACCCCATGGTGCGACCGTGGAAGGCGCCCTCCAACGCGAGGATGCGCGGGCGTGCCGTGCCGCCATGACGGCGGGCGATCTTGAAGGCGGCCTCATTGGCCTCCGCGCCGGAGTTGGCCAAGAAGACTCGCGCGCGCGCCGGGGCCGCCGGGAACACCAGCTCGGCCAGAGCCTCGGCCAGGGTGATTTGGGCCGGGGAGGTGAACAGGTTGGAGATGTGCCCCAGCGTGGCCAACTGCTCGGTGACGGCGGTGACGATGGCCGGGTGGGCGTGTCCCAGGCAGTTGACGGCGATGCCGGCGAGCAGATCAATGAACTCATTCCCGTCGGCGTCCCAGACTCGGGCCCCCTCCCCGCGCACCAGTACGCGCGCGGGGGTGCCGAAGGTGTTCATAACCGCGCCCTCATATTGCTCCCGCCAGGTCTCGTTGGTGCCCGGAGGAGTTGAGGAATGTGCGCTCATATCGTGGCGCCTCCTTTCGTCCGTGACTGGGGAACGACATCGGGGTGAATGACCGTGCCGACGCCGTCGTCGGTGACGATCTCCAGCAGCATGGAGTGCGGTTGGCGGCCGTCGACGACGTGTGCCTGGCCGACGCCGCCGCGCACCGCACGCAGGCAGGCCTCCATCTTGGGAATCATGCCGCTGGACAATTCGGGCAGGAGCGCCTCAAGGGCGTCCGCACCGATACGGGAGACCAGCGAGTCCTGGTCGGGCCAGCTTGAGTACAGGCCCTCCACATCGGTGAGGATGATCAGCTTCTGTGCCTTCAGAGCGACGGCGAGTGAGGCCGCCGCGGTGTCGGCGTTGATGTTGAGCACTGTGGTTGAATCTGCGACGAGCGGGGCCACCGAAGAGACCACTGGGATGCGGCCCTGGTCCAGGAGTTCGGTCACGGAGCGGGGATCCACCTCCACGACGTCGCCCACCA
The DNA here is from genome assembly GCF_030530635.1 of Actinomyces sp. Classification (GTDB taxonomy): domain Bacteria; phylum Actinomycetota; class Actinomycetes; order Actinomycetales; family Actinomycetaceae; genus Actinomyces. The sequence goes on along the minus strand of NZ_JAUMUL010000048.1, from coordinate 18,276 downwards.
GGCCAACGTCCACACGCTCACCGTCCACGGTGGCCAGGCGCTGCCGGGCGCGCAGCAGTCCCCCGTCCTCTCCGGAGATGCCGACGGCGGCTGAACTGTACTCGTTGAGCAGGCTGACCAGTTCACGTTGCACGCCCCCGGTTAGCACCATGCGGACCACGTCCATCACTTCAGGGGTGGTCACACGCAGGCCTCCCTTGAACTCCGACTCAATGCCGAGCCGGGCCAGCATGGCGCTGATCTGCGGACCACCGCCGTGCACCACCACGGGCCGCAGTCCCACCTGGTGCAGGAACAGTATGTCTGCGGCGAAGGCGCGTTTGAGGGCATCGTCAACCATGGCGTTGCCGCCGTACTTGACGACGATCGTCGCCCCCTTGTAGGCGCGTAACCAGGGCATTGCCTCCAGCAGGACGGAGGCCTTCTGGGTAGGGGTCAAGCCGGGAGGAGGAGTAGTGCTCATGTGGTGTAGTCCGCGTTGATAGTGACGTAGCCGTGAGTGAGGTCGTTGGTCCAGACGGTGGCGGTGGCATCGCCCGCATTCAGGTCGATGTCGATGCGGGTCTCCCGCGGGGTCATGTCCACCGTCGAGCGGTCCTCGCCGAGGGCGCCATGGCGGTAGATCGTCACGCCGTTGATGGTTACATCCACCTGTTCGGGGTCGAAGGGGCAGACCGTCTCGGGGACGGTCCCGAGCTGGGAGATGACCCGCCCCCAGTTGGGATCCTCACCGGCAACCGCGCATTTGAGCAGGTTGGAGGCGGACACGGTCCGGGCGGCCGCCTCCGCGGCCGCCTCGGTGACCGCGCCGTTGACGGTGATGGCGATGTCATGGGTGGCTCCCTCCGCATCCGCCACCAGCCGGCGCCCCAGGCGCCCCAACAACTCCTCAAGCGCGGTGTCGAACTCACCCGGCACCGGGGTATTGCCCGAGGCACCCGAGGCCAGCAGCAGAACGGTGTCATTGGTGGACATGCAGCCATCGGAGTTGATGCGGCCCACGGTGCGGGCGGCGGCGCGGGCAAGGGCGGCTTCCGCGGTCGTGGCGTCGATCACGGCGTCGGTGGTGATAACGCACAGCATGGTGGCCAGCCCGGGGGCGAGCATGCCCACCCCCTTGATCATGCCGCCGATGGTCCAGCCGTCCAGGTTGAGCGCGTCCTCCTTGGGTACCGTGTCGGTGGTCATGATGGCACGGGCTGCGTCATGGCCGGCGTCCGACGTGTCGGCAAGGTTCTGAACGGCGGCGGCAGCGCCGTCCAGCAGTGCCGGCATGTCCAGGGGGATGCCGATGACGCCGGTGGAACACACCAGCACCTGACCGGCCCGCACACCGGGGTGATCCTTACTGAGCAGCTCGGCGACGCGGGCGGCGGTCGTGGCCGTGTCGGCCTGCCCGCCAGGACCGGTGCAGGCGTTGGCGGACCCGGAGTTGAGGATGACGGCGCGGGCAGCGCCCGCCTGGCCACGCTCACCCGCCAGCACACTGCGGCACCAGCGCACAGGGGCGGCGGTTACCCGGTTGGTGGTGAACACGCCGGCAGCGACGTCGAGGGGACCGTCATTGACTACGACGGCCAGATCGGGCCTGCCGGACTCCTTCAGCCCGGCATGAATACCGGCGGCGCGGAAGCCGGCGGCAGCGGTTACGCTCATGGTGCGACTCCTTCCGTGATCACTCCGGTGGTCTCCGGCAGCCCCAGCGCAAGGTTGAGAGACTGGAGGCCGGCCGAGGCCGTGCCCTTGCCGAGGTTGTCGATCGCGCAGATCATCACCGCCGCATTAGCGGCGGAGTCGTATGTCACCTGCACGGTGGCCACCCCGGTGCCGACGACGGCGCCGGTTGTGGGCCAGATACCCTCGGGCAGCAACTGGATCAACGCCTCCCCCTCCCCGGCGGCGCCGTAGGCGCGCTGCCAGGACTGGCGCAGCGCTGCGTATGGATCTCCACTGGCGCGCACGGCCTCCGTGACCGGAGCCGTCACGGTGGCGAGGATGCCGCGACTCATGGGAACCAACACCGGGGTGAAGGACAGTCCCAGGGCATCGGCTTGTGCACCCGCGACCTGGAGGTTCTGGATGATCTCGGGAATGTGCCGGTGGGTGCCGCCCACGGCGTATGGCTGTGCGGAGCCGAGCGCCTCGGAAGCCGTCAGGTGGGGTTTCAGCGCCTTACCGGCACCGGAGTAGCCCACGGCCAGAACGGCGTTCAAGCGGGAAGGATCAATGAGTCCGGCGGCCACGCCGGGCTGGGCGGCGAGGGTGACGGCGGTGACGTTGCAGCCGGGGACCGCGATGCGGCCAGTGGAGGACAGTTCGGTGCGCTGGGCGGCGGCTGCCCACTCCCCGACGTGCAGCAGTTCGGGCATGCCGTAGGTCCAGGCACCGGCGTAATCGGTCCCGTAGAAGCGCTCCCAGGCATCCCGACTGGTCAGGCGGTGGTCTGCGCCGCAGTCCACGAGAATGGGGGTGGGTCCGGGGGCCTGCTCCAGCGCTGCGGCGATGGCGCCCGAGACGCCGTGCGGGAGTGCCAACACCACGATGTCGTGGTCCGCCAGGTGCTCTACGTCAGTGGGCGCAACCTCCCGATCGGCCATGCCGAGCAGGTGGGAGTGGTGCTGCCCCAGCCGCGTGCCCACCGAGGAGTTGGCGGTTACGTTGCCGACCTCGATCCCGGGATGGGCGGCGAGGAGGCGGAGGACCTCTCCGCCTGCATACCCGGTCGCTCCGGCGACCGCTGCTGTCCAAGTCACCCGGAAACCATACATCCGACTGGATACATATGCACAACCGGCTCGGGACGCCGCCGAGTCGACTTACTCACAACACGCGCGCAGCCGCGCCCCGGAGAGCGAACGGCTTGGTTCAGCGCGCTCCCAGGGCCTCGGCGATCGACCTGCTCCAGTCACGCACCGCATCCAGGTCACGGAAGTCCCCCTCAGAGGCGCCGCCCATGCGGGCGATCGAGCGCTCTCGCAGAGTCAGTGCGGAGGGGTCGAAGCGTCCCGCGAAGGTGACGTGATCCTCGGGTTCGATTGACAGCAGCACTGGGCCAATGCGGTGCGGATCGGAGATCTTGCCCTTGGGTAGACCCGATAGTCCGACCGAGAAGGCCCACACCGGGTGGGACCGCAGCTCGTCGCTGAAACGCTCGGTGAAGTCGATGGCCGCCGGCGTCCAACGTGTCATATACACCGCACTTCCCAGCACGAAGGCGTCATATCCGGCGACTTCCGTGACGTCCTCGGGGCGGACCTGATCCACATCGTGGCCCGCGGCCCGCAACTCCTGCGCGACGACGTCGCCAACCTCCTCGGTGGATCCGTGGCGGGAGGAGCACATGAGCAGGATCTTCATGGAATCAGTATCGCCGTCCACGGTCGGTTTCGGCAGTCGATCGGGCACTCTCACCGCCAAGCGTGATCACCATCATATTCAGGCGCGCAGTTGGGCGCCCAAACGCTTGGCGGCGCGCTTGACCACGCGCTTGCGCACTGCAGCGGTCTCCGCGGCGGTCAGCGTCCGGTCGGCGGCGCGCAGACGCAGGGAGAAGGCGAGGGACTTGCGTCCCTCCCCCAGCTGCGGACCACGGAAGACATCGAACAGGCGCACCTCCTCGGCCAGATCCCCGGCCGCATCACGCACCACCTGCTCAACCGCGGCGGCGGTGACGGACTCGTCCACAACGAGCGCGACATCCTCCTTCGCGGCCGGGAATGTAGAGACTGCACGCACCTGCAGAACACCCGCATCCGCAACGACCGCGAGCAACGGTTCCAAGTCGAGTTCGACCGCACACGCACGCGGGGGCAGCCCAAGGCTACGCACCACGCGCGGGTGCAGCTCACCGGCGTGGGCCACCATGGAGCCGGACACCAGGTCACGTCCTCGCCGCACCGCGGGTAGACGTACCTCAGCAGTGCGTCCGGGGTGCCAGGGGGTGTAGGGCGCCTCGGGGACACCCATCTCGACGGCGACGCCCAGGGCGGCGGCAATGGTACGCACCAACTGGATGGCATCTGCCCAGTCCCAGTGGCGGGCAGGGCCGAGCACGCCGGCGCGCTCTCGGTCTCCGGCCAGGACGATGCCCACATGCGTGGGCTGGTCCGGAATGCCGGCCTCCAAGGCGGCGATCTCCGCGTCGCTGGGGCGTCGGTCCACTCCTGGGATGGCGGCCGGCACGGTCCCGGCCGGGTGAGTGACACTGCCGACCTCGAAGACGGCGACGTCCTCCAGCCCGCGGGAGACGTTGCGGCGGGCGACCTCCAACAGGGAGTCGAGCACACTGGTGCGCAACAGGGGGGCGTCATCGGCCAACGGGTTGGCCAAGCGCACCGCCGCTCGGCGCGGATCATCCGCCGGCAGCTCGAGTCGGTCGTGCACATCACCGATGAACGGGTAGGACAGCACCTGGGTCAGTCCGGCGTCGGCCAGAGCGCGTACCACGTCGCGCCGGGCACGCTGCCGGTCGGTAAGGCCTGTGCCCGCGGGCGCTACCGGCACGATGGAGGCGATGTTGTCGTACCCGTCCAGGCGGGCGACCTCCTCGGCGAAGTGGGCGGCGCCGACAAGGTCCGGCCGCCAGGTGGGCGGCGTGACGGCGAGGAGCGCCACGCCGTCGGCGTCGGCACCGGCGGACTCGACCGTACAGCCGATGGCGCGCAGCAGTTCGGTGACGCGGGCGGTGCCGTAGGCGACACCGGTCAGGCGCTGCGCGGCGTCGGCGCGGATGACGATCGGCCGCGGCGCGGTGGTGCGGTTGACGTCGGTAGCGGCCGCGTCTGCGGTGCCCCCGCCGTACTGGACGAGCAGGTCGACGGCGCGCTGGGCGGCCACGGGGGCCAGCCGGGTGTCCACACCGCGCTCGTTGCGCTTGGAGGACTCGGTGGCCAGCTTGTGGCGGCGAGAGGAGCGGGCGATGGAGACGGCGTCGAAGTGGGCTGCCTCGATGAGCACGTCGGTGGTGTCGGCGTCGATCTCCGTATCGGCGCCACCGAACACGCCCGCCAGCACCAGCGGCCGGGAGCCCTCCCCGGACGGGGAGTCGGTGATCAACAGGTCCTCGCCGTCCAGGGTGCGGGTGACCTCGTCGAGGAATGTCAGGGTCTCCCCCTCTCGGGCACGCCGCACCACGATCGGGGCGGCCAGCTTGTTCAGATCGAAGGCATGCAGCGGCTGCCCAAGGTCCAGCATCACATAGTTGGTCACGTCCACCGCCAGGCTGATCGGGCGCATGCCGGCGGCGATCAGGCGGTCCTGCATCCACTTCGGGGAGGCGGCGGAGGGGTCGATGCCGCGCACCATGCGGGCCACGTAGCGGTCCACGCCCGGGCGCCCGTGAATCGGAGCGGTGTCCTCGGCGAAGCGAACGGGGAAGCCGTCATCGCCGGCCGGGGTGATGCCCTGCGGGAAGCGCTCGGGGTTGGTGGCGTCGGCCGGGTCAGTGAAGGCGGCCCCGGTGGCGTGGGAGTACTCGCGAGCCACGCCGCGCATGGAGAAGCAGTAGCCGCGGTCCGGGGTGATGTTGATCTCCAGGACCTCCTCCCCCAGGCCGAGCAGGCCGATGGCGTCACTGCCCGGGGCGGGGACCGGTTCGCCGTCGCGACCATGGGCGGCCAGCCAGCGTTCGAGCACGATGATGCCGGAGTGGTCATTCCCGAGGCCGAGTTCCCGCTCGGAGCAGATCATGCCGTCGGAGATGTGCCCGTAGGTTTTGCGAGCGGCGATGGCGAAGTCACCGGGCAGGACCGCGCCCGGCAGGGATACCACCACATGGTCACCGACCTCGAAATTGTGGGCGCCGCACACGATGCCGCGGCTGGGCAGCTCGGAGGGCTCCTTGCCGGCGCCGGGGGCGTCGTTGTGCGCCCCGACGTCGACGCGGCAGTAGTTGATGATCTTGCCGTTCTTCTGCTCCTTGGCCTCCCGGGTCAGCACTCGGCCGACGACGAGGGGGCCGGTGACGGCGGGGGGAACGATGCGCTCCTCTTCAAGACCGACCTTGACCAGGTCGGCGGCCAGTTCCGCCGCACCTGTTCCGGCGGGGACGTCGACGTGCTCGCGCAGCCACTCGATCGGGACGTAAGGCATGTCAGTTTCCCCTTCCGGTGGTGCCGAACTGCTGGGAGAAGCGGATGTCGCCTTCGACAATGTCGTACATGTCCGCAATGCCGTGGCGGAGCATCAGGGTACGCTCCAGGCCCATACCAAAGGCGAAGCCGGTGTAGACCTCCGGATCGATGCCGCAGGCGATGAGCACGTTGGGGTTGACCATGCCGCAGCCGCACCACTCGATCCACCCGGGGCCGCCCTTCTTCTGCGGGAACCACAGGTCCATCTCGGCGCTGGGCTCGGTGAAGGGGAAGAACGAGGGACGCAGGCGGGTACGGGCGTCGGGGCCGAACATGACACGGGCAACGTGGTCAAGGGTGCCCTTGAGGTGGGCCATGGTCAGCCCCTTGTCCACCGCCAGGCCTTCGACCTGGTGGAACACCGGGGTGTGGGTCTGGTCCAGCTCGTCGGACCGGAATACCTTGCCCGGGCACGCTACGTAGATAGGCGGATCCTGCTCCAGCATGACCCGGGCCTGCACCGGCGAGGTGTGGGTGCGCAGCACCAGATTCGCGGTGGCGCCCGGGGCGCCGCCCACACAGGCGCCGTCGACGTAGAAGGTGTCCTGCATCTGACGGGCGGGGTGGTCGGTGTCGAAGTTGAGGGCGTCGAAGTCGAACCACTCGTGCTCGACCTCCGGCCCCTCGGCGATGGACCAGCCCATGGCGGTGAAGAAGTCGGAGACCTCGTCTATCAGGACGTCCAGGGGGTGGCGTGCGCCGACGGCGGCGCGGGCGGTGGGGACGGTGACGTCCACGGCCTCGGTGGCAAGCATCTCGGCCTCGGCTTGCGCCTCGAGTTCCTCCTGGCGGACAGCCAGGGCGGCGGAGATACGACCGCGAGCGCCGCCGAGGAGTTTTCCGGCGGCGGCCTTGGCGGCACGATCGGGCAGCCGGCCGATCTCCCGATTGGCCAGGGCGAGCGCGGAGGCGTCGCCGGTGTAGGCCAGGCGTGTCTCCTTCAGCTCGGCCAGGTCGCCGGCGACGGCGATGGCGGCCAGGGCCTGTGCGACCAGGTTGTTGACGCCGGCCTCGTCCGTTGGCGAGAGGGCGCCAGGGGCGTCAGTCATATGCGGTTGCCTTCCACCAGTTGAGTCGGGTTCTCTCCGGGTCCAGATTAGTCTGCGCCGCGCCAGGGCCCGAAATCGTCTCAGATGCGCGCCTGAAAGCGTGCCCCCGACCGTGGGCGATGCATTACAGCGTTGCGCGGACGTATACGCGGGCGGGTCTTGACGGTGACGTTACGTCACCTGTTGGGATGGGTGCATGCGCATCAAGGAGATGTCCGATCTGGCCGGAACCACCCCGCGGGCGGTGCGTCACTATCACCGCCTGGGACTGCTGCCGGTACCGCCGACCGTGCGCGGGCGGCGGGAGTACGGCGTAATGCACCTGGCCCGGCTCATGCGGATCCGTTGGCTCGCAGACGGTGGCCTTTCCCTGGCGCAGATCGCCGAGGTACTCGCGCAGGATCCAGGCGGAGCCGACCGCGAGTCGGTGCTGCACAATCTGCGGGCCACTCGTGAGACGGTCATTGTGCGTCGCCGCGAGTTGCAGGCGCAGGAGGCCCGCATCGACGAGTTGATCGCCCGAGTCGAGGACGGTGAGGGGCTCGAGCCCATCCCCCAGCTGCTGGTGCGCTTCTACGACGCCGTGCAGGCACGCCTGGAGGAGGAGGGGCTGAATACCCGCGGGCTGCGGGCCGAGCGGCAGGTGGTGACGGCACTGGCCGCCCTGGCCCTGATTCCCGACAGCATCGGCACCTTCCTGGCCGAGCTGGATGGCGCCGAGTGGGAGGCGGGCGTACGCATCTACGCCCAGATCGCCCGCCTGGAGCAGCTGGGCGGAGAGGAAGCCCGCACCGCGGCCCTCGACCTGGCCGAGGAGACCTGGGAGTACACCCTCCGGCACCGGTCTACGGCGCTGGCCGCATTCTCCGACTTTCCGACCGGGTCGCCGGGTCGCACCACCTGGCGGCTGACCCAGATGATCACCGATACCTACACCGGACCGGCACAGCACCTGTACATCGACCGTTTCCTGGAGCTGCTCCTGGCCGATCCGGACTTCGCCGCCGTCATTCGGCGCCTGGCCGGTGACGAGCCCGCATTGTGAGCGGCTCCCCCTCGTCCGGACCTTCCCTGGTCCCGATCCCACCACCACCGGCACTCTCATGAAAGGGCACCATTGATGACAACACGCAAAGACAGGGGCCGCGCCGTCGGCGCCACGAGTCCGTCCGGAACCCCGATTCGGGTGCAGGGCCTGGTCAAGCGCTTCGGGCGCTTCACCGCCCTGGACGGGCTGGACCTGGAGGTCGCCGCCGGTCAGGTGCACGGCTTCCTCGGCCCGAACGGGGCGGGCAAGTCCACGACCATTCGCACCCTGCTGGGCCTGTACCACCCCGACGGCGGCAGGGTGCGTGTACTGGGGCGTGATCCCCGGCGTGAGGCGCCTCGAATCAACCGGGAGGTGTCATACGTGGCCGGGGATGTGGCGCTATGGCCGAATCTGACCGGCGGACAGGCGCTCGACGCCCTGGCGGGTCTGCGCGGTAAGCGGGACCGCGCCCGGGAGGAAGAACTGATCGAGCGCTTCGCCCTGGACCCGACCAAGAAGGTGCGCACCTACTCCAAGGGCAACCGGCAGAAGGTGGCACTGGTGGCGGCTCTGGCCGCACCGACAAGCCTGCTGATTCTCGATGAGCCAACCAGTGGCCTGGACCCGCTGATGGAGCAGGTTTTCATGGATGAGGTGACTCGGGCCGCGGCCCAGGGGCGCACCGTGTTGCTGTCCAGCCATATCTTCGCCGAGGTGCAGCGTCTGTGCAGCGCGGTGACGATCATCAAGGACGGCCGTGTGGTGGAGCAGGGCGACCTGGCCCGGCTGCAGCAGTTGGCCCGTATCCAGATCGAGGTCGGCGGCGATGCGGATCTGCTGCGCGGCATAGCCGCGTCGCTGCCGCAGCTGGAGGACGAGGTGTCTGTGGAGGACGGCCGCCTGAGCGTGCAAGTGGGCGCCGCCCGGGTACCGGCGGTGCTGGCGGCGGTCGCCGCGCAGGGAGCCACCGACGTGATCTGCCGGCCGGCGAGCCTGGAGGACCTGTTCCTGCGTCACTACGAGGAGGTGCGCGGATGAGCGCCCACGACGATCTGCGCGGCTTGCGCCGCGCGCTGCGACTGACCGCCCGGAGGCTGCGTGTGCAGGCGCTCGCCTGGATCCTGCCCCTGTGGCTGGGTATGGCGTCCTTCGCGCCGGCCTATCAGGACGCCTACTTCTCCGAAGCCGGTGACGCCGGTGGTGGGGGCGGCAATGCGGTGGTCGAGGCGCTGCGGGCCTCCCCGGGCACGCGCCTGCTGTACGGCGAGCTTCCCGACCCGGGCACCATCGGTCAGCTGGTGCAGTGGGAGGGCGCCACCTACCTGCTGGTGTGCACCGCGCTTATGGCGGTGCTGTTGACCTGCCGCCTGTTGCGCGCGGATGAGGACGAGGGCCTGACCGAGCTGTTGCGGAGCGCGGGCGCCGGGAGGTGGGTGCCCTTCCTCACCCCGGTTCTGGTTATCTGGGCGGCGGTCGGCGTCCTGGCCGCCTTGGTGGGCGGCACGCTCGCGGCCGAGGCCACGCAGATCGAGTCGCTTCCCGCGGCGGGCGGATGGGCGTTGGCCGGGGTGACCGCCGTCGTCGGTTGGGGCTTCGCCGGGCTGGCCGCCGTGGCCTGCCAGTTGGCGCGCAGCGCCGCCGGCGCCCGCCCGCTGGCCCTGGCATGTGTTGGGGTTGCCTTCATGGTGCGGGTGGTGGCCGACCAATGGGAGCTCACCTGGCTACGGTGGTTCACGCCGCTGGGGTGGCGTGACCTGGCGGCTCCCTACACCGATGATGACCCCCTGCCGCTGGCCGTGTGCGCCGCTATCTGTGTTGCCCTGGTGGTGGCGGCCGGAGCCCTGTACGCCCACCGGGAGTATGCCGGCGGCTACCTGCCCGACCGCGCCACCAGTGGGCGCCGCTGGCGGATCCACGGCTACGCCGACCTGCTCACGCGCCTGTCCACCCGCACAACCCTGGCTTGGTCCGCGGCAATTGCCTGTTTCTCGGCGCTATTCGGCTCTATGACCGAGGGCATCCTGGAGATGATGCGGGACGATCGCATCGCCGAATACGTGAACATGCTGGTACAGGCCGGCGCCGACATGATGGAACAGTTCATGTCGCTGATGACCGTGATGATGGTGCTACTGATCGCGGTGGCGGCGACTGGGCAGGCGGGTCGGCTCGCCGCCGATGAGGACGCCGGACTGGTGGAGGTCGAGGCCGCCGTCGGGGTGCCGCGCCGGCGTCTGTTCCTGATACAGGCAGTCTCGGCGGCAGCGGTGGGGACGATTCTGCTGGTGTTGTGCGGGGCCGTGCTGGCCGCAGTCACGGCCACGCAGGTGACCGAGGATCATGCCGTGGGCCGGGCCTTCGTGTTCACCGTCACCCAACTGCCCGGAGTGCTGGCGGCGATCGGCATTGCGCTGGCGGTGGTCGGCGTGGCGCCGCGACGTTTTGGCCTCGTGTGGGCGGTGATCGCCTGGAGCGCCTTCGCCAGGCTGCTGGGCGGCATGATGGATCTGCCGACCTGGGCGCAGGACCTGAGCGTGTTGGGGCACTACCTCGACGTCGTCGGCGACCCCGACTGGGTGCCGCTGGCGGTGCAGACGGCTATCGGCGCCCTCGGTACCGCCGTCGGCCTGGTGGCCTACCGACGGCGCGACCTGTCAGGTGTCTGAACCGCTTACTGAAGCGCGGCAACACCGGCCAGGTGACATGCGGCCGCAGCGACAGCACCGCACCGGGACGCCAGCATCAGCAGTTCCCTCTCCCCCGCCGGACGCGCCGCCTTGACTGCGCTGTTGACGAAGCTCGATACACACCAGAACCGGGACCAGTAGCACGCTCACAGGGCTTATTCGCCGCTGTGGGATGCAAACCGCGTCGGATGCTCAAGCAGGTGATGCATGCTCCGCTTGCTATGGAACGATGGCCATGACGACGATTCCACACCGCGAGCTACGGAACGACAGCGCCGCAATCCTCCGCCGAGTAGAGGCCGGCGAGAGTTTCGAGATCACCAACAACGGACGTCCCGTGGCTGAACTGGTACCTATTACTCACGAAAGCCTCGCTCTACTGCGTCGGCAAAGAGCTACGCGTCCAGCGGTCCCCACAGACTTCAACGCCTTAAAACGCGCGCGAGGACTCAGCTCAAAAGATGTACTGGACGATCTGCGCGGCGGACCGTGACCATTTGCCACCTGGATACCTCCGCGGGAGCATCTGCTCAACGCAGCGCGAGACACGGCGGGGCTGCGTGCGGCAGACGCGATCCACCTAGCAGTTGCCCTGAACGTACGCTCCGACCCGCTTCTCACTTACGACCGGGAAATGCAACAAGCTGCGCTGCAACGAGGGCTGACGGTGACCGCCCCGAAGTAACGCGGCTCTTCCTGTTTGGGGGTGTAGCTGGTGGTGCGTTCTGGTCACACCGAGGTGGTCTTGGTCGGATCAGAACCCTGCCGACTATGGAGGGTTTGGGGCGTGTGAGTTGGTGTTCCACGGGCCGGCTCCTACCGTGGGCGGCCTGCGCGTCGCTTTATGGTCCGTGGGTTGCCGCTCTCTTTAAGCGTGAAGTGTTGGTTTACGACCTTGGGGTGTGGTTCACGACCCCGGGGTGGTCGTGAATCGTACCCCGGGGTCGTGAATCGACATCGCGGCCCTCTTGCCAGGCGTCACCAGATGCGGGCCGGTCGGGCTGCCGAGTGAGTGCCCCGGGTCAGTGCGGGTGGGCAGGCGATAGCGCGGCGGCGTGGGGTGATGTCGCGGGGCAGACGGTTCCTACGTTTGGTTGACGACTCAGCACTTGGCACTAACGCTTCAGCACTTCCGACGACGGCGCGTATCTGCGCCCCACAAACCGTCAGGACACCACGGGAAAAGGACGCGGTGAGCCTGCCGGTTCACCGCGCCGGACTTGGCTGCACTTGGCTGCCGCCATCCCCGGTGCCGCTTCATTCGCGGCCAAGTCATCACGGTCAGCTCTTCATCGGTCGCCGAGCGCAGCAATGGCCCGGGCACAAGCCGCAGCCGCCTCATCGATCCAAGCGGGGATCGCACCACCCAGATAGGGACGGACCAGGCCGTAGGGGCATTGCCGGGTGGCGGTACGCAACAGAGCGATCCTGTGCTCGTCGACTACCACATAACGTCGGCGAGCAAGATCTTCCGAGACGGCGTTGACCTCGTCGTTGACAATCGCCACCTCGCCTCGCAGAGCCGCGGGAGCGGAACGGACCAGTTCCGCCTGCCGATATAGGGTCATGGCACGCGCCTGCGCCGGATGCTCACGGCAGTAGACCGGAATGTGCTGCGCCGCGGCCACCACGGCTTCGGCGGCGGGCTCGAAGCGGCAGGCCGCCATGAAACCCTGCTGGAAATCACGCACGGAACGCAGCCAGAGAGTGACGAGCAACTCCTCGCGTGAGCCGAAGCGATAAGTAGACCGAACCGACGGGCGCGCCGGCCTCGCCGGCGATTTCGGCAACCGTGGTGTGCTGGCCGCGGGCAAGAACTACTCGGGCAGCAGCATCAAGAATGTCGTCTGAGCTGAACTTAACGGGCCTTGCCACGCCACGAGTTTACGATATAGAATTTAGAACGTGAGTTCTAAAACTGGTTCGGCTGTCACCACCACCGGCCGGAGGCCGCAACGCTGGGCCAAGATCGCCTGTTGGACGGCATTTTGCGCGCCGCTGCCTTCGGCAGCATGGCGCTTGGCTATGCTCACCGGCATTAATACCGGGTTCGTATACGCCCACGTGTATCGCGACGGCGGCGCCAGAACGGCCTACGTCCTGGGCCTGGAGGCCGTTCAGCTCTGCGCCGCCGCACTGTGCCTGGGGCTGTGCTACCCGTGGGGCGAGCGGGTGCCCCAGTGGGTTCCTGGATTCGGTGGAAGTCCTCTCCCCCGAATACTGCCCATCGTCATCGGCGGGCTGGGCGACGCGTTGCTGTACCTGATCATCGGCAGCACCACGGTGCGGTTTGCCAGCAGGTGGTTGGGACTGGCGGAGGGGCTGACGCCAACCAGTGGCATGAGTCCCGGCGCGGTCACCGTTCTCGCGATCGCCTACGCGCCCATGCTCATCTGGCCGCTCGCATTGACGGTGGCGCTCGTGGGGTACTGGCGACGGCGTGCCTAGTATCAGTGCCCGGTAACGGCCCTGGAACTGGTGTCGACCCGATCCAGCGCGGTCAGCGGGTGCGCGCCTCCACGCGCCTGGCCAGCACGCTCAGCGCCCAGTTGATAAGCACGTAGATCAACGCGATGATCACGTAGGCCGGCAGGTAGACATCCAGGTGTGCCGTGACGCGCGCCGAAGAGGTCAGCAGGCGGCCGGCGTACATCAACTCCAGGTAGGCGACCACGTAACCCAGTGAGGAATCCTTCAGGATGGTCACCAGCTGGGTGATGAGCGTCGGCAGCATCAGCCGCAGAGCCTGTGGCATCAGGATCAGCCGCATGGTCTGGCCGCCGCTGAGCCCGAGCGCCTGCGCCGCCTCAGTCTGCCCCCGGTCCAGGGCGAGCACCCCGGAGCGGAAGACCTCCGCCGTCGTCGCCGAGGAGCACATGACGATGGGCACTGTGAGCATCCAGAAGGGTGACAGGGTCGGCCCCCAGCGCGGCACCGCCAGCAGAAAGAAGTAGATCAGCAGCAGCATGGGAATGGCGCGCATGGTGTCTATCCAGGCACCGAACAGTGTGCGTATCAGCCGCAGGCGGCTCATCCGCGCCCATCCCAGCAAGATGCCCAACGGGAATGACAAGGCCGCACCCACGACGGTCACCAGCAGGGTGTCGGCCAGGGCATGCCCGAGGTACCCGACCACTGACTGTCCCAGGAAGTAACGCCACTTGGGGTAGGCGAGCTGCCCGGCCTGAGCGAGCTGGAACAGGGCGGCGGCGGCGAGCACCAGCAAAATCAGGGTTACGAGCACCGATCCGATGAGAATGCGGCGCCGCCCCTTGGGACCGGGGGCGTCGAAGAGCAGATCGGCGTCGGTGGCACCGGCTGCGCGGGCCGGACCGGGTGCTGTCAAAGTGCTCATACGCGGGCCTCCCGTCCTCCTATGCGGCGTTCCAGCAGGCCGCCAAGCTTGGTGGCCAGGAAAGCGATCGCCAAGTAGCTCAGTCCCGAGGTGAGGAAGGTGATCACCGCCTGCGCGTAACGCAGGTTCAGCTGCTGGGTAACGTTGGTCAGTTCGGGTACGCCTATGGCGGCGGCCAGCGAGGAGCCGATCAGGCAGGCGATGAAGATGTTGACCAGTGGCTGGATGGTGCGCGCCAGCGCCTGGGGCAGCACGACGGCGGCGATGATCAGTCCGAAGGGCATTCCCAGGGCGCGGGCCGCCTCGATCTGCCCCTTGGGCACGGAGTTGATGCCCGAGCGCACCGTCTCGCATACGAATCCGGAGGCGGAGAAGACGATTGCGGTGACGGCCGCGGCGAACAGGGACAGCGGCACGCCCGCCCGGGGTGCGGCGAAGGCAGCCAGAATCATCAAGCACAGGGTTGGGATATTGCAGGCGACCGCCACCCAGACGGAGCCCAGGGCCCGCAGCGGCGGGATCGGACTGACACGGAAGACTGCGATCAACGTGCCGACCGCCAGCGCGCTAACGAAGCCGATCACGGCGATAGTGAGTGTCGTGGCCAGGCCGTGGCCGATCATGCCGAGGTTGTCGGTGATGACGTTCATAGGCACCTCCTCCGGAGTGCCGGGGCGGCCGGCCCCGAGGGCGGGCCGCCCCGTCGCGTGTGCTGTGCAAGCGGGCTGGTGTCGATCCGAGCGGTCGGTCTGCGTCAGTTGGTTGCCGACGCCGTAGCGGCCTGTGTCTCGGAGCCGGGCACGGAGCCGATGGCGGGCGGCTCGGGGGCATCACCACCGATGATCGTGCCGATTGTGGCGGCCCAGATGGCATTCCAGGTGCCGTCGTCGTAGATGGTCTGCAGGAAGGTGTTGACGAATGCCTGCGCGTCGGAGCCCTTGGGCAGGCCGATGCCGTAGGGGTCCTCGGTGAAGGGCTCACCGACGATCTTGACGGCGTCGTTGGACTGCACCTCGCTGAGCTGGAGCGACTGGTCGACGACGTAGGCGTCCACTTGGCCCGCCTCGAGCGCGGCCACGCAACTGGGGTGGTCGGTGAACTGCACCTGCTCGGCTTCGGGGGCGGCCTCGTCCAGGGCGGGGCCGGAGGAGGAGTTGGACTGGACGGCGACCTTCACCCCAGTCAGGTCGTCGACGCCCTTAATGTCGGACTCGTCGGCACGCACCAGGACCGACTGGCCAGAGGAGTAGTAGGGACCGGCGAAGGAAATCTTCTCGGCGCGCTCGGGGGTGATCGTGTAGGTGGCGAAAACGGCGTCGACCTGACCGTTCTCGATCATCGTCTCGCGCGTGTCGGAGGTGACCTGGGTGACCTCCAGCAGGGAGCGGGCGTCGTCCCCGCCGATGATGTATCGGGCCAGGGTCTGGGCGAGAGCGGCGTCGAAGCCGGAGACCTGCCCGGTGGCAGGGTCCTCAATGGAGAAGACCTCGGAGGTCTTGGTGCCGCCGGTCTTCAGCAGGCCCGCATCCTTAACGGCCGACGCCCAGCTGGAGGCGGCCACGACGTCATCGGCGGCAACGGGGCCGGAGTTGATCACGGCGTCATAGTCGAGGGCGCCGGCAGAGCCGACCGCCTGGCCGTCGGCGCCGGTATCGGCGCAGGCCGCCAGCACCGCGGCTAGGGAGGCGCCACCGGCGGCGGTCAGCAGGCTGCGGCGCGTGAGCTTAGGAAGAACGGACATGACGGTTCCTTTCGGATTCGGCAGGACGAATACCTGAAGCGGGTGGTGTGGCCACCGGTTCAGTGGCTGAGCACTTTGGACAGGAAGTCACGGGCACGCTCGGTGCGTGGGGCGGCGAAGAACTCCTCGGGTGCGTCGAGTTCAACGATCTGGCCACCGTCCATGAAGGCCACGCGGTCAGCCACCGAACGGGCGAAGCCCATCTCATGGGTGACCACGAGCATGGTCATGCCCTCGGCGGCCAGGTCCTTGATGACGTCGAGGACCTCGTTGATCATCTCCGGGTCCAGGGCGGAGGTGGGCTCGTCGAAGAGCATGATCTTGGGATCCATGGCCAGGGCGCGGGCGATGGCGACCCGCTGCTGCTGCCCACCGGACAGTTGCGGCGGCCGCTTGGCGGCCTGGTCGGCCAGCCCCACGCGGTGCAGCAGTTGGCGGGCGCGGGCCTCGGCATCGGCACGGGGTATCTTGCGCACACGGGTGGGGGCCAGGGTGATGTTGTCCAGCACGGTGCGGTGCGGGAACAGGTTGAAGGACTGGAAGACCATGCCGACCTCGGCGCGCAAGCGGGCCAGTTCTCGCCCCTCCTGGGGCAGGAGTTCGCCGTCGATCTCAATGCTTCCGGACTGGATCGTCTCGAGACGGTTGATGGTGCGACACAGCGTGGACTTGCCGGAGCCGGAGGCCCCGATGACGGCGACCACCTCGCCGCGGTGGATGTCCAGGGAGACATCGTCGAGCGCCTGAAAATCGCCGTAGTACTTGCTGACGTGGCTGATACGCACCACGGGGCGCTCGGAGCTGTATGGGTTGGCGGGAGCAGGCATATGAGCCTCTTCTCGTGTTGGGGCGAATGGGGCCGGGGCTGTCTCAACGACAGCGACAGCAACACATTCGCATGACCACTGTGTTCCCTCCGGTTCGGTTACGCG
Source organism: Actinomyces sp. (assembly GCF_030530635.1). Taxonomy (GTDB): domain Bacteria; phylum Actinomycetota; class Actinomycetes; order Actinomycetales; family Actinomycetaceae; genus Actinomyces. The sequence continues at coordinate 1,351 of NZ_JAUMUL010000048.1, read as the reverse complement.
GCGTCCGGACCCCCCGACAGCCGTGACGCTGCCCGGCCACGATCCGGTGGACCGCCCGGTGCTCGTCGGGTGCACATTAGCACTCGAAACGCGACACACTCAGCGTCAAGCACCTGCCTTCGCCTCTGCTGGGAGACGCATCACAAGCCCGTCTCGGTGTTTGAGATACGCCTGGTTGGTCGAGCCTTAACCGGCGTGCTGCGCCCGGGCACTGGCGTACAGGCAGATGGCGGCGGCGGAGGCGACATTCAGGGACTCGGCGCGCCCGTAGACGGGGATCGCGACGACCGTGTCCGCCGCCTCCAGGGCCGCAGGCGCCAGCCCGCGGGCCTCGTTGCCCAGCAGCCACGCCGACGGCGCCGCCAGCTCAGCCTCGGCGTCGAACAGGCTCACGGTGCCGCGCCCATCGGCCGCCAGTAGCCTCAGCCCCGCCGTCCGCAGCGCCCGCACGGCCTCCTCGAGCTCGACGCCGACCAGCACCGGCAGGTGGAACAGGGAACCCGCGGTAGCGCGCACGACCTTCGGATTCGTCGGGTCGACGCTGCCCTTGACGAGCACGACGGCGTCGGCACCCGCAGCATCGGCGGCACGAATGATGGTGCCGGCATTGCCGGGATCCTGGGCCTCGGTGAGCACCGCCACCAGGCGCGCCCCGGACAGGGCCGCCTTGGTCCCTCCCCCGCCGATTCCCGTCTCCGGCGACGCCGCCACGGCGTCGGTACTCACCACGGCCAGCACGCCCTGGGCGTCCGTGCTCATGGCGGACATGACCTCGGGGGTCACCAGGTGGGTGTACAGGCCGGCTGCCGCGGCGGCGTCGGCAATATCAACGTGAGCCCGTGCCGACTCCTCGGTGAAGTAGACGTCCAGCACGTGCCCGGCGGCATGCCGCACCGCCTCGCGCACTCCCTGCGGCCCCTCCGCCAGAAAGCGGTGGTGCTTATTGCGGGCGGAACGCCGAGCCAAGCCCGCCACCCGGGTAATGCGAGTGGCCTTGGGATTGTCCAGGATCGTGCTCGTGCTCATGGGCGCAGATTACCGGCGCTTCGCGTTTGAGGGTGCGGGTGGAGCCGGGAGTCGGCTCGCCGGCGTGCTTTGCGCTGACGTCGTCTGCTACGCAGGTTCGGTGTTTACTACTCCGGT
>NZ_JAUMUL010000048.1:0-198 GCF_030530635.1 Actinomyces sp. | reverse complement strand
GATGGGTTCTGAGCCCGTCAGCAGTGGTCTAACTGGCGTAGCAGAGGCCGAAGGGGCGTAGTAGACGCCGAAGGGGCGTACCCAACGACCGCGCCCTGGCCTTGACCACACTGGCTCCACGCCCGCGACGCCGCCCCGAGGACGTCCCCGCCGGCCACAAGTCCTCGTCAGCCTCAGAACGTCCGCGCAGGCCCCACG
>NZ_JAUMUL010000047.1 GCF_030530635.1 Actinomyces sp. | reverse complement strand
CAGGACATGTTCCGCACCGTGCGCGACAACGGCTACATGGTCGAGCAGGTCACCCGTTCCGCGATCTCCCCGTCCACCGGGCGCACCCTGCCCGACCGCTACATCGAGGGGACCTGTCCGCTCTGCAGCTCCGGCGGAGCCCGCGGCGACCAGTGCGACAACTGCGGCAACCAGCTCGACCCCACCGACCTGATCGACCCCCACTCCCGCATCAACGGGGAGACCCCAGAGTTCGTCGAGTCCAGCCACTGGTTCCTGGACCTGCCCGCCCTGGCCGAGGCGCTGAGTACCTGGCTGGACGAACGGGAGGCCTCCGGCGCCTGGCGGCCCAACGTCATCCGCTTCTCCAAGAACATCCTGGCGGAGATCCGCCCGCGCGCCATGACTCGCGACATTGACTGGGGCATCCCCATCCCCGGCTGGGAGGACCAGCCGAACAAGCGCCTGTACGTGTGGTTCGATGCCGTCATCGGCTACCTGTCCGCCTCCATCGAATGGGCTCGGCGCAGCGGTGACCCCGAGGCCTGGCGCCAGTGGTGGAACGACCCGCAGGCCCTGTCCTACTACTTCATGGGCAAGGACAACATCGTCTTCCACTCCCAGATCTGGCCCGCCGAACTGCTCGGCTACAACGGCCAGGGCGAACGCGGTGGCCAGAGCGGTGACATGGGTGTGCTGAACCTGCCCACCGAGGTCGTCTCCAGCGAGTTCTTGACGATGGAGGGCCGCAAGTTCTCCTCCTCCCACGGTATCGTCATCTACGTGCGCGACTTCCTGTCCCGCTACCAGGCCGACGCCCTGCGCTACTTCATCTGCGCCGCCGGTCCCGAGACCGCCGACGCCGACTTCACCTGGGCGGAGTTCGTGCGCCGCACCAACGGTGAGCTGGTGGCCGGCTGGGGCAACCTGGTCAACCGCACCGCCGCCATGATCCACAAGCGCTTCGGCGCCATCCCCACACCCGGAGAGCTCCAGGACGTCGACCGTGCCCTGCTGGACGCCGTCGACGCCGGCTTCGCCGCCGTCGGCGAGCTGATCCGCCACCACCGGCAGAAGGCCGCGCTCGCGGAGGCCATGCGGCTGGTCGCCGAGGCCAACAAGTACATAGCCGACACCCAGCCCTTCAAGCTCAAGGGGGAGGAGGGCAGCCCCGCGCACCGGCGCCTGGCCACGATCCTGCACACCCTCGCCCAGGTGGTGGCCGACCTGAACCTCATGCTCTCCCCGTTCCTACCGCATGCCGCCAACGACGTCGATCGTGTCATGGGAGGCGACGGCGCCGTCGCCCCGATGCCCCGCATTGAGGAGGTGGACGAGCTCGACCCGCAGGTGCTGCCCGACGCCTTCGCGGGCCGTACCGGTTACCCGATCATCACCGGCGACTACACCGCCGCGCCCACCTGGGAGCGTCACGCCGTCGCGGCCGGCACCCCGATCGGCAAGCCGAAGCCCGTGTTCACCAAGCTCGACGAGGCCATCGTGGAGGAGGAGCTCGCACGCTACGCCGCCTCCCAGCCCGACGACGTCACCGGGGCATGAGCCGCAAGCACCGCGACCGCTCCTGGCCGCCCGCCGACGCCGTAGCCCCCCTGGCGGGGCCTGTCACCGACAACCATACCCACCTGCCGGTTCCCGGCGAGGCTGCCGCCGGACCCGGTTCGCACGCGCCCCTGGATGCCGCCGAGCTGGTTGCTCGCGCCGCCGCCGTCGGCGTAACCGCGATCATCACCTCCGCCTGTGAGACCACCACCTGGGAGCCGAGCCTCGCCCTGGCGCGCGAGCTTCCCGGTGTTCGGGTCTCCCTGGCCATCCACCCCAACGAGGCCGTCGCCCACACCGGCGTGCGTGAGATCGGCCCCGACGGCCTGGAACCCTGGCACCGGCCCCACCATGACGAGCCCCTGGATGAGGCGATGGGCCGCTTGGAGACGCTGGTGTGTCGCAACCGGGACGTCGTCGTCGCCGTCGGGGAGACCGGCCTGGACTACTTCCGCACCGGGTCGCGCGGTGCCGCCGTTCAACGCGAGGCCTTCCGCGACCACATCGCCCTGGCCAAGCAGCTGGACCTGCCCCTGCAGATCCACGACCGTGACGCCCACGCCGAATGCGTCGCCGTACTGGAGGCCGACGGCGCCCCCACGCGGACCGTGTTCCACTGCTTCAGCGGGGGAGCGGACCTGGCCCGGGCCTGCGCCGAGCACGGCTGGTACGCCTCCGTGGCCGGGCCGATCACCTACCCGGCCAACGACGAGCTGCGCTCGGCCATCGCGGCCGTGCCCGAAGAGCTGCTGCTGGTAGAGACCGATGCGCCGTACCTTCCGCCGGGGCGCTGGCGCGGACGCCCCAACGGCTCCTACCTGATGCCGGACACGGTCCGTTTTCTCGCGCAACTGCGCGGTTTGAGTGAGGCGGCCGTGTGCGCACTGCTGGCGCGCAACACGGGGCAGGTCTACGGCACACACTTGTGAAATCCGCCTAGAAAGGTTGCTTAGGCGACGAGTGGTCGGTTAGCGTGATCGGCAGTCGTCTACCGATAGGAAGATTCCGTGGGTCGTCACTCGCAGAGCAGTTCCTTGAGTACAACGTTGGTTGAGCTCGGGGCGCTCGCCTCGAAGAGCATCGCCAATACCTCATCCGCCTCACACGGGCGCCGTCGTGCCGATGGCCCGGCGAAGACGTCGATCTCGCCGGCCATGTATCGGGCGGGCGGCGTGGCCGCTACTTTGTCGCTGGCGGTTTCGGGTGGCGCCTACGCCGCCTCGCAGTTCGGCGAAACCGACATCGCCCCCCTGACAGAGTCCCAGGCGCGCATGCACGCCATCGCAGCCTCCGGCGCGGATACCACCGATGCCCTGGTTGTGGGTGGTGATGTGGCTGAGGTTTCGTCGGTTACTGAGGAGGCGACCGATAAGTTCGGGCGGGTGGAGCAGGAGTCTGATGCTTTGGCCGCGGGTGAGACCAAGGTGCAGACCGAGGGTGTTGATGGGGTCACCCGTGTGGTGTACCGGGTGACGAGTGTGGATGGCAAGGAGGTCTCCCGTGAGGTGGTCTCCCGTGTGGTGGTCAGTGAGCGGGTTGATGAGGTGGTGCTGGTGGGTACCGGTGCTGCTGCCTCACAGTCCGCTGAGGGTGGTGCTGGAACGTCCGGCTCCGCAACCCCCAATACGACCTCTGCAACTGCCTCCGGTGACGGCACCACCCCCGCCTCCGCCCAGTCCGTCGCCAAGTCGATGATGTCCTCCTACGGCTGGGACGACTCCCAGTTCTCCTGCCTGGTGAGCCTGTGGAACCGGGAATCTGGCTGGAACTACCTGGCGCAGAACCCCTCCTCCGGCGCCTACGGCATTCCCCAGGCTCTGCCGGGATCCAAGATGGGCTCGGTGGCCTCTGACTGGGCCACCAACCCCACTACCCAGATCACCTGGGGCCTGGGCTACATCTCTGATCGCTACGGCAATCCCTGCTCCGCCTGGGCCCACTCCGAGTCCACCGGCTGGTACTGACCCGGTCACATAGCGACCGGTCTCGCCAAGTCACTTTTGCCGGTTTCGGTGTGCTGCTGCCGGCCCGCGGTGCGGAAAGGAACCCATGACTCTCAGCAAAGACATCTTCAAGCCCGTGATGCTCCGCGCCGGAGGCGTGGCCGCGGCCCTGGCCCTGTCGGTCTCGGGCGGCGCCTATGCCGCCGTGCAGGCGGCGGCCCCGGGTGGTGACGTTGAGAGGCTCCCGGAGACCGCGGTGGTGGCCTCGGCCGCAACCGCCGACATCTCCGCATCCGTCGAGGTCGCGGACCTGGTTGTGGGTGGTGATGTGGCTGAGGTTTCGTCGGTTACTGAGGAGGCGACCGATAAGTTCGGGCGGGTGGAGCAGGAGTCTGATGCTTTGGCCGCGGGTGAGACCAAGGTGCAGACCGAGGGTGTTGATGGGGTCACCCGTGTGGTGTACCGGGTGACGAGTGTGGATGGCAAGGAGGTCTCCCGTGAGGTGGTCTCCCGTGTGGTGGTCAGTGAGCGGGTTGATGAGGTGGTGCTGGTGGGTACCGGTGCTGCTGCCTCACAGTCCGCTGAGGGTGGTGCTGGAACGTCCGACTCCGAAACCCCCAAAACCACGAGCGGATCGGGCGGCTCCGCAACCGGCGGCTCTGCTGACGACGACTCGGTGTGGGCCGCCCTGGCGCAGTGCGAATCCGGGGGCAACCCCACCACCAACACCGGCAACGGCTACTACGGCATGTACCAGTTCTCCCTGTCCACCTGGCAGGCGATGGGCGGCACCGGATACCCGCATGAGGCCGACGCCGCCACTCAGACCGCCATGGCCAAGAAGCTGCAGGCCCAGTCCGGCTGGGGCCAGTGGCCCCACTGCGCGGCCCAGCTCGGGCTGCTGTGAGCACGCCGTCTGCGAGCACACCGTCGCCAGTGCGGATCGTCGTGCCGGCTATGCCGCTGGCATAGGCTGGGCACGTGCCGCAGCCCGACCCTACTGACAACGCCCCCGGCCTACTCGGCCCGGCCGATATCAGGCGCCTGGCGCGAGTGCTCAATCTGCGCCCCTCCAAGGCTCGCGGACAAAACTTCGTTCATGACGCCGGCACCGTTCGCCGCATCGTGCGTCTGGCGGGTGTGCAACCGGAAGAGACCGTCCTCGAGGTAGGTCCTGGGCTCGGCTCCCTGACCCTTGCCCTGCTTCAGGCCGGCGCCCGGGTGATCGCCGTTGAGATAGAACCCGTGCTCGCCCAGGCGCTGCCGGTCACCGTGGCCGACCGCCTGCCCGACGCCGTGGATCGCCTGGGGGTGCTCGCCGCCGACGCCATGAGCCTGACCGGACCCGAGTCCCTCCCCGTCCCGCCCGCCGGCGCCTCCGCCTGGGCGCCGCCCACCAGGCTGGTCGCCAACCTGCCGTACAACGTGGCGGTTCCCGTCCTGCTCAACGTGCTCGCCGCCCTGCCCGACCTGCGTACCGCCACCATCATGGTGCAGGCGGAAGTGGCTGATCGGCTCGCCGCCGCCCCGGGCTCACGCACCTATGGCGTGCCCAGCGTCAAGGCCGCCTGGTACGGCCACGTCCGTCGCGACGCCCGTATCGGCCGCACCGTGTTCTGGCCGGTCCCCAACGTCGACTCCGCCATCGTCACCCTCACCCGCCGCGAGCCTCCGCCCACCACCGTCACGCGCGAGCAGACCTTCGCCGTCGTTGACGCCGCCTTCGCCCAGCGCCGTAAGACCCTGCGCCGGGCCCTGGCCCCGCTTGCCGGCGGGACCGACCGGGCCGAGGCGGCGGCCCGCGCCGCCGGCATCGACCCCGGCGCCCGCGGCGAGAACCTGGATGTGGTGGCCTTCGCCGCCCTGGCCCAGGCCCTGGGAGAGGTCGACTCCCTTCCGAATCCCACCGTCCGGTTGATGGGCGCGACCGGCGCACAGCCGAACAGGAGCCAGCCATGAATCCCCTGCACGCCGTCCCCGGGGCCGCCCCGCAGCCCGCCCGCTCCGGAACGCTGACCCAGGTGCGCGTGGAGGCCCCGGGTAAGGTCAACCTGTTCCTGTCGGCGGGGGCCCCCGCCGCCGACGGCTACCACCCTCTGGCCACCGTCTTCCAGGCCGTCCGGCTGATTGAGACTGTCACAGCCCGCCGCCAGGCCGCAGACCTGCATGGAACCATCACCGTCACCCTGGACCTACCCGATCCGCGCGTCCCCACCGACGCCACCAATCTGGCGGTGCGCGCCGCCGCCCTGCTGGCCGAGGCCACCGGTGTGGATGACGGCGTCGACCTGCTGCTGCGCAAGCGCGTGCCGGTGGCCGGCGGCATGGCGGGAGGATCCGCCGACGCCGCCGCCGCCCTGGTGGCCTGCAATGCGCTATGGGGAACCGGCCTGACACTCTCCGAGCTCGCCGAGCTGGCCGCCCGCCTGGGAGCGGACGTGCCCTTCCCCCTGGTGGGCGCCACCGCCGTCGGACATGGCCGGGGAGACCGGCTCACCCCGCTCATGGCACGCGGCACCTACCACTGGGTGTTTGCCACCGCCGCGCAGGGCCTTTCCACACCCGCGGTCTTCCGCCGCTTCGACGAACTCGCTGCGGCCCCCGCCGCCCCTGCGGAGGTGCCGACGGCGCTCACCTCCGCCCTGCGTGACGGGGACGCCGGTGCCCTGGCCGCCGCCCTGCACAACGACCTGCAGCCGGCGGCCGTGGACCTGCGCCCGCAGCTGGTGGAGGTGATTGCGCTCGCCGAGTCGGCCGGTGCCCTGCGCGCCATCGTCTCCGGATCCGGCCCCACTGTTGCCGCCCTCGCCCCGGATCCGACGGTCGCCGCCCGCGTGGCCAACGTCTTGAACGCCTCCGATCTGGTTGCTGCGGCCCTGCGTGCGGACGCGCCCGTAGCCGGTGCTCGGATGGTGGGCTGATGGCACATCTGCTCGGCGTGGAATCCGTCCGCGTGACCGTTGGGCCGCGCACACTGCTCGATCACGTGGACCTGGGTATCAACGACGGGGATCGTATTGGCGTGCTCGGGCCGAACGGCGCCGGTAAAACCACGCTGTTGTCACTGCTGGCCGGCACCCGTGCCCCGGATGACGGGCGAGTCACCCGTGCCGGGGACGCCCGGGCCGTCATGCTCACTCAGGCCGACCGTTTCACTCCGGGAGCCACGGTGCGCACGGCCGTACACGGCGGTGCGCCCGAGCACCAGTGGGCCTCCGACCCGACGGTTCGCGATATTCACGCCGGCCTTCTGCCCGACCTCGACCTGGACGCCGCCGTCGCCGACCTGTCCGGAGGGCAGCGCCGCCGCGTCGCCCTGGCCGCCGCCCTGAGTGCCGACGCCGAGCTCGTCATCCTCGACGAGCCCACCAACCACCTGGACGTGGAGGGCGTGGACTGGCTCGCCCACCACCTGGCCGCCCGTTTCTCCCGCCGTCGCGTCACCGGCGCCCTGGTTGCCGTCACCCACGACCGCTGGTTCCTCGACGCCGTATGCACTCACGTGTGGGAGGTCGTGCCCGGGGTCGACCCCGGTGGTGAGCGTCCTCAGATTCCCGGGCGGGTGGAGAGCTATGACGGCGGTTACGCCGCGTGGGTGCTGACCCGCGCCGAGCGCGCCCGCCAGGCGGCGGTAGCCGCCACCAAACGTGAGAACCTGTTGCGCAAGGAATTGGCGTGGCTGCGGCGCGGAGCCCCGGCTCGCACCTCCAAGCCCCGGTTCCGTATCGATGCCGCCGAGGCCCTCATCGCCGACGTGCCGCCGCCCCGCGACACTGTGGAACTGACCGCCATGGCCACGGCCCGGTTGGGCAGGCGAGTCATCGACCTGGAGGACGTGAGTGTTGAGTTCCCGACCTCCGGCGCCCGGGACGGTAGCCGCCGGGTGCTGGACCGGGTGACTTGGCGGCTCGCGCCGGGCGAGCGCGTCGGCGTGGTCGGCGTCAACGGTGCCGGCAAGACGACTCTGCTGCGGCTGCTTGACGGCGGCCTGCAGCCCTCCCGCGGGCGGGTGGCGCGTGGCAAGACCGTGGTGGTGGCCACCCTTTCGCAGAGTACGCATGAACTCGACCCTCTCAAGGACATGCGCGTGGTCGACGCCGTAGCGGCGGTCAGCGAGCGCGTGACGGTGGGCGGGAAGGAGCTGACCGCCGCCCAGTTGGTGGAGCGGCTCGGTTTCACCCGCGCCCGTGCCTGGACGCGCGTGGGGGAGATCTCCGGTGGGGAGCGGCGCCGTCTGCAGCTGCTGCGACTGTTGATGGGGCAGCCCAACGTGCTGCTGCTGGACGAGCCCACCAACGATCTGGACACCGACACGCTCACCGCCGTTGAGGACCTGCTCGACTCCTTCCCCGGCACGCTCGTGGTCGTCTCGCACGACCGCTACCTGCTTCAGCGCGTCACCGACCGCCAGGTCGCCCTGCTGGGCGATGGCACCGTCCGCGACCTGCCGGGGGGAGTGGATGAGTATCTGCGCCTGCGCCGTCGGGACGCCGCACCGGAGCAGTCCCGGCGGCCCGCGCCGACGGGACAAGCCGATGGCGCCGCACTGTATGCCGCCCGCAAACAGCTCGCCGGCATTGAACGCCGCCTGGACAAGACCACCGGCCGCATCGACGAGTTGCACCAGCGCATGGAACAGGCCTCCGCGCAACTGAACGTCGAGGAGCTGACCGAACTCGGCCGGCAGCTGACGCGGGCCGAGGCTGAGCGCGAAGAGTTGGAGAACCAGTGGTTGCAGGCCGCCGAGGCGGCCGAGGCCTAGCCGTCCTCGCCGATTGGGCTCTACCAGGCGGTGTGCCCCCGCGACCGGGGTGCGGGGGGAAGAGACTCAGCGCCCGCCGGGACCGGCAATGGCGTCCACCGGGGCCACCGCGCCGCCCAGCGCGACCACGTCGTCCAGGGCCGAGGCGACCACCTCCGGCGTGGCCTTCCACGCCCGGATCACCAGGTCGACCGGCACCGTCGGCAGTCCCGCCATCCGCAGCACCACCACCGCGCTGGGCCGGTTGGTGGTCCCCGGATCAGGGCTGTCTGACACGGCCTGGAATCCCGCCATCCTCGGAGCGGGACGCAGCCGCTGCGGCTGCACCGTCTCGGGCAGCAGGTCGAAGAGCAGCCGGCGTTGAGTTGCTCGGCGCCCCTCCTTGGTGCCGTCGTCCTGGGCGCGCACCAGGCTGAGGTCGACGGCGAAGATCTGGTGGCCGCCCGCGCCCACGTGCAGCAGGCGCGCCAGCGAGGTGCCCCGTTCGGTGCGGCGCAACTCCTCCAGCAGGTTCTCGAAGGCGGAACGCCACTGGGGGCCGGTCATGTCCAGCAGTCGGCTACGGGCCTGCGCCTCCGTGCGCGCCCAGCCCGGCGGGGGGAACTCTGGGATGACGACCCAGCAATCGGGATCCGGGATGACGGCGATCTGCATTGTGCTACTCCTTTAATAGGCCTGTGCAATATAGCTGATTGCGCAAGCCCTATGCTGTGCTTGTGTCAACCTCCGCCCCCGCTTCGCTCCCGGCCTCCCCGGTTCGGCGCGTGCTGGCCGGATGCATCGACATCGCGGTGATCGCGGTAACCGGGGTCCTGGTGCCGTTGCCGCCCGCGGGGCGCCTGACCGTGGGGGTGACTGTGTCCTTGCTGATGATGGCGCTCCAGGGGGCCACCGGGGCCAGCCCGGGACAGGTGCTGGCCTCGGTGCGGCTGCGGCGCGCCGTCAGGCCCACGCAGGCTCCGGGCCGCGCGGCGGCCGGGCGCGCGGCCCTGTTCGCCTTGGCGGCCCTGCCGACATTCGGGATTCTTCCGCTGGTGATGGTTGCGGGTGTCGACGACGGCGGTTGGCGACGCACCTGGTATGACCGCATGGCGGGGACGGTGGTCGTGGCCAAGGAACGGGGAATGAGTACTGTGCAGCTGGTGGCGGTCAGCGGCCGGATGGTGACGGTGAGGGAACTTGCCGTGCTCGGTCGCGCACCGGATCCGGTGCCGGGCTGCGCCGACCGGCTGCTGCCCGTGTTTCTGGACGACCCGTCGGTGTCGCGGACGCATGCGCTGGTGGAGCCGCTGCGGGAGGGCGTCAGGGTCACCGACCTGAACTCCACCAATGGCACTCATGCCGAGGACGCGGACGGCGTCCACCGGCTGGCTCCCGGTCAGGCGCGGACCGTGGAGCGGGGACGTCGCCTCTACTTCGGTGATGCCGAATGTCTGGTGCGGTGACGTCTTGGCTCGTTTGGTTGAACATTCCCTCCCGCATCCGGTACGCATTCGATTCCGTCTCGCGTGCATCCGGGGGTGGACCCGCCTATGCTGCGGGAGTCGTGGTTCGTATGCTGCCCGGGGGCTTGGCTGCAGACTCTGTAGCTCATACGGGCCGGGGCGGATTTCATTCGTGAGACACTCGCGGTGGTGCAGCGCCGTCGGCGTGGCGCCATCAAGAACCGGTTTAAGGAGATACTTGTGACCGAAGCGCACGGCAATCAGTGGGAGGCCCGGTGGGCCGAAGGCACCTGGACTGCGGCCGTTACCCCCCGGGGGGTGCTGCTGCTGCCCAGGGAGGTTCCTGAGGACCTGGTGAACCAGTTGTGGCGGCTCCTGCGCTCCCCGGAGGGCAGCCTGACCGCCATCCTCGACCGCCTGGTGATGGGGGCCGGTGGGCAGCTGTCTCGTATCCCCGACTTCGCCCTTGTACTCACCGGTGACACGGGCACCCACCTGGCCCTGCGCGGGTCTCCGTCCCTGAGGATCGATGGGGAGCCCCTTGACGCCACCTCCGTATCGACCTGGATGGAGGCCTTCCTGCCCGGCAGTCCCGCCGTGGTCCTGGCCGCACCCGAACCGGCCGGAGACGTGCTGCGTCCGGCCGTTGACGCCGTGGTGAGGGCCGCACTCCTGCAGCTGGGAGACGTGGACGGGGCGGCGGGGCCGGCGCCCGCGGAGGTGCCCGCGCAGACGTCCGAGCCGGTTGCCGAGCAGTCGGTGCCGGTTCCGGAAGCGGCACCGACATCCGCTGCGGCGCGGGTTCGGGCGCTTGAGCCGGTCGAGCCGGTCGCTGAGAAGCCGGCGGCGATCCCCGAGCCGGTCGTCCAGCGCCCGGTGCCGGTCCCTGAACTGGAGCCGGTAGCGAGTCCCGCGGAGACCGGCGACGCCGATGCGAGTGGTACCGCACAGGTAACGGAGGCCGTACCCGAGGCGACTGCCGTTGCAGAGACTGACTCCGTCCCGCAGGACCAGGACTCCCCGGCATCGGCCGCGCAGTCGGAGGAGCGTCCCGGCGATCACGACGGCTGGACTGTTGCCGACCTTCCGGCTGATCTGGTGGAGGAACTCGGAGCCATGCTGCCGACTTCTTCCGAGGAGGCCGTCGAGTCCTCCGGGGTGGAGCAGGCGGCCCAGACCCAGGTACCGGATACCGAGGTCACCCGTATGGCCCTGTCCGTCATCTGCCCCTCCGGCCACGCGAATCCCACCAACTACGTCACCTGCCGGGAGTGCGGTGCGGAACTGACCCAGCCCGCCCGCATCATCCCCTGCCCGCCGCTGGGGACCGTGCGGGTCTCCTCCGGCGGCGAGGTGCTCCTGGACCGTCCGGTACTGGTCGGCCGTGAGCCCTCGGCCGAGGGCGTTGCCGAGCTGGATGCGGCCGCCCCGGCACTGATAACCGTGCCCAGCCCCGAGCGGGTCATCTCCCGCAACCACCTGCTCATCCGGCTGGATGAGTGGTCGGTGCTGGCGCGCAGCCTTTCCGCCAGCAACGGCACGGTGCTGCGCCGCGACGGAGTGTCCCCGATGCGCATGTCCTCCACCGAGCCGGTGCTGTTGCGCAGTGGAGACATCCTCGACCTGGGTGATGGGCAGTCACTCCTGCTGGAGGATCTTCCGTGAGCGCCGACCGCGAGGACACTCCGCCGTTGATCCCGGGCTTCACGTATCTGCGCGACCTGGGCGCCGGCGGCTACTCGCGGGTTTACCTCTATGAGCAGCACATGCCGCAGCGCGAGGTCGCGGTCAAGGTGATGAACTGCGGAGTGGGGGGCGGCCCCGCCTCCCGCTTCGAGTCCGAGGCCAACCTCATGGCGCGAGTGTCCTCGCACCCGGCGATCCTGTCGATTTACGGTGCGGGCACCGCCGCGGATGACCGGCTGTTCCTGGTGATGGAGTACTGCCCGCCGCCGCAGCTGTCCACGGTGCTGCATCGCAGTCCGCTCAGCGTCGCCGAGGCACTGAGCACGACCATTCAGATCGCCGGCGCGGTCGAATCCGCTCACCGGGTCGGCATCGTGCACCGTGACATCAAACCCGCGAACATCCTGTTTACCGCCTACCGCCGCCCGGTGCTGTCGGACTTCGGCATCTCCGCCATGAGCGGCCCCAGGGATGAGACCGACGAACTGCGGGGCATGAGCGTGCCGTGGGCGCCGCCGGAGCAACTGGTGGGATCTCACACGGCCGAACCCGCCTCCGACGTCTACTCCCTGGCCGCGACGACCTACGCCATGCTTACCGGCCGCAGCCCGTTCGAGATCCCGGACGCATCGGACTCCGTGTACGAGATGTCGCGTCGGATCATCAAGAACCCGCTGCCGCCGCTGGGACGTCAGGACGCGCCCCCGTCCCTGTACCGGGTGCTGAACGTGGCCATGTCCAAGGACCCGGCCCGTCGCTACCCCTCCGCCCTGGCGTTCGCGCGCGCCCTCCAACAAGTCGAGGCGGAGTTGGATCTGCCGATGACGGCCGTCGATCTATTCCATGACGCGGGCGAGCCCGATTACGTAGGGCGGGCCGGTGACGGTCTGACCGATGACTCGAACGCCACCCGGCTGGGGGTCTTCGAATCGGTGGCGGAACCCGTGTCTCATCCGGCGGTAAGCGTTACGGACGGCACTGCGGAGGCCGACACCGGTACCCCGCGGTCGCGTGCGCTCATCGGGGTGCTGGCGGTGCTCGTCACCGTGGCTGCGGTAGCCGCCGCCGTCATCACCTCGCGCGTCTCCCAGCAGAATCGGCCGGTGGCCACCTTCGCAACGCATGCTCCCGCAAACAGCGCGAACCCGCTCGGGTCGTCCGTGGCTCCGCCGCGTGATCTGGCCGGCTCGGTGTCCGAGGACGGGGAGACGGTGACATTCACCTGGGAGGCGCCGGAGGCCGACTGGGGCGGCAGCTTCCTGTTCCGTGAGGACGTGGCCGGAGAGAGCGGCTCCGATCTGCAGGCCACCAGGGCCACCACCGCACAAATACCTGCGCGCGCGGGAAAAACCTGTATCGAGGTCTATGCCGTGCGCTCGGACGGCAGAACCTCGGCGGCCGCCTCGGCGTGCGTGAACATGACGGCGTCGGAGGGCTGAGCCCCGCACGCCCTGCGCTCAGGTGCGCGCTCGGCCGCACTGCTGCCGTGCGGTGCGCGAGGCGGTCACTCCTCGATCCGGAAGGACGCGCGGCCCAGGATGAGCACCGATCCCACCGGTGCGGGAACCGGCATCTCGGGCCGAGCAGACGACGGCTCGGCGCCGTCGCCCTGTGATACGCGGGTGCCGTTGGTGGAGTGCAGATCCGTCACCCACAGTCCCCCGGGCACCGGGGCGACCGCGGCATGAGTCTTCGAGATCGAACGACTCACGTCGGGCACGGCGACACGGGCCGCATCGGGGTACTCGGAGATGTTCTGCGGGTCCCGTCCCAGCACGGTGGGCATGGTCAGCTCGATCGGATCTCCGCCGTCGGTCGGTACCAGGCGGATGCGGATCTCAGCGGTATCGGGCTTGCGGTGGGAGGTGGCGCGACGCCTCCGGGTCGGGGCGTCGGTGCGCTTGCGTCTCGGCGCGGCGGTCCGGGAGCGGGAAACGGCAGACGGTGCACCAGGCAGCTGGTCGTCCGCGCCGAAGACTGCCGGTGCATCGTCAGTGGTGGAGTCCAGTGGAGTGGGAACCGCCGCCCAGGGGACCGAGTCGATGACGGCCGATCTGGCATCAGAAGAAGGGGTTATGGTTCTAGTGGTATCCACGGTTCTGCTTACCTCGTTGAGCGGAGTGCCGGAACTGGTGAATGAGAAGCGGCCGTCGGAGAACGGGCTGTGCCCGGTGGTGTCGACTGAGGCGGCATCCGGTCCGGGCCGGAGGGGCGAAGGCGTCGGGGAACGGGACACGGTGACGGCCTTGATGCCGGTGAGACGATCGTGCCAGCCCCGCCCCTCGGGGTCCGTGGCGACCGTGCGTATCAGCACGATTGCCCCGATCCCGAACGTGGGCACGATGCAGATGAAGGTGAGATCCGCATGCAGGAACAACTCGCTCTTCGGGGGCTGGCCGGTGCGGGTTGAGAGCAGGCGCACCCCGGCGACTCTCCCACCCAGGGTCCAGCCGGTTGCCGCCAGCACGAGTTCACGCACCGCCACCACGATCACGAGGGCAACCGCCAGTGAAACGGACACGTCCCGAACTCCGAGAAGGCTGCCCGCGACAGCCAGTACCAGGCAGGCGAGGGCGCCGCCGGCCAGGTCGATCAGACCCGCGTACACCCGCGCCCTGGCCGTGGCAGGCACGGTGATGGCGGGAGTGCCCATGGGAGCGGTGTCGGTCGGGTCCGGGGGGGCGGAGGGCGTGCCCACGGAGCGATAGTTCGGGCTGCGGGATACCGGAGTGGTCGTCACGAGTCTGTCTTCCTAGGAATGGGGCGTTGCCGTAGCTGCCCGAGTGCTGAATGACGCAATGATCGCAGTGACAGGCGGGCAAGAGCACGCCGCCAGCGCGGATGCTCGGAGGCCATCACCACGGTGATCGCGTCAACGGACTCCCAGATTCTATTCAGATCGTATGTTGACGGTTCACCTGCGGCGAAGACCTGGGCGTCGATCGCGCGCGCGAAGCGGGGCAAGTCCGCCCGCGGGAAGCCGGTTGAAAGAATCGCCGCGGCCTCGCGTCGGGTCGCACCTGCCGGGCTTACCCGGCCCAGGTCACGAGCCTGGTCCAGAACCTCATGCCAGGCGCCAAGAGCCCGGGCGACTCCTTCACGACGTCGACGCCGGGCCCGACGCAAGGCCTTGACTGCGAGTATGGCCGCCGCCAGTGCGGCGATGCCCACCGCCACCGCCCCGGCCGCGAGCACCGCGGCGGGCGGACCGCCCCCGCGATCCTCCTCCGAGTCGTCATTGCCTTCATCCTCATAGGCGGGTGGCAGCTCGGCCGGGTCCTGCCGGGGCAACGGTGGCTGGAGCACCTGCGGCTCGGGGTTGGACACCTGGCGGGCGCTTTGCTGCTGGGGAACCTGATCCCGTTCCGGGGTGACGTCGAAGCCGACCCAGCCGACCCGTTCGAAGGCCACCTCTACCCAGGCGCTGACGTCCTCGCCGGTGACGTTGGTGGCGTCGCCGTCGATGGCCGGTTGGAAGCCGAAAACCACTCGTGCCGGAATACCCAGGGAGCGGCACATCAGCATCATGAGCACCGAGTACTGCTCGTCGTCTCCCACCAGGGAGTCGGCGGCGATCATGGCGGCCAGGCGGGCTGCGCCGTGACCCGGCTCGGAGGGGCTCTTGGTGCCGTCGGAGTAGTAGCCGGTGCGCAGCGCCTGCTGCAGGGCGCGGATTTGATCGAGGGGCTCGGACTGTGAACCGACGAGTGAACGCGCCAGCGCCTCGACGGCGGCAGGCACGTCCTGGACCGTTCCCAGGCCGACTCTGGCGACGGACGACTGTTTGAGGACGGCGTCGGAGGGGGCGGCGGGGACGACGACGCCCTCGGTCAGGACGTCTCCCGCGGCCAGTCGCGCGGTGACGATGCCGGTGGAGGAGAAGGTGTCGTAGTAGAGGGAGTCGGCGATGGCGCCGGCACGTTGACCGGAGGGGATGATGGAGTGGGTCTGGGACACGGTTGGGACCCACGGATAGTGGTAGCCGTCCAGGGTGAAGGTCACGGTCGTCTTCTCCGCTGCTGCGGCGGATGCGGCATCCCCCGTGAAGTCCTCCACCAGGGGTGTGCCCTGACCGATGTGCTGGAAGTGCGCGCCGCTGACACTCTGACTGATGCGTGCCGACAGTCCGTCGTAGGAGTCCAGTGCGGCGACGCGGATGCGGGCGTTCTCGGGCAGGCCGGAGACCGTCATGAGCTGGGTGGAGGCCAGCTCCGTCTCCAGGGCGCGTACCAGTGACAGCGGTGTGGCGTACTCGGTCAGGTCCAGCGGTGGGTTGAACAGGTCGCGCAGCACCGTGCGGGTGTGCGGGGCGGCAGGGGCTGCGGCGACCACGGCCAGCGCGATCACCACAAGGAAAACCCCCGCCCGGGCGGTGCCGCGCCGAGTGGCGGCGGCTACCCCGGAGTCCGCGTTCTCCAGGACCTGAGTGACTCGCTCACGCCGACCCCGCTGCGCGGCCAGCGCCCACACTCCCAGCACTCCGGCCACCAGCGTTGCCCCCACGAAGACGGGCATGAGTCCGTGGGCGCCGCCCCAGGCGACGCCCACGGCCGCCTCACCCAGCACCGTGAAGCCCGCCAGGTGCAGGTGCCCCCCGGCGACGGCGCGGGTGGCCAGCACCCCGGTGGCCAACCCGGTCAGCCACGGCAGTACGGTCATGGCGGGGAAGGCGGTCAGCGGCAGTGGCAGTGTCAGGGCGTCGCGCCACACGGTGATGGCGGCGGACAGGACCTGGTGCATGCCGGTCACGCCCCGCTCCACGTCCGGCAGCAGCCAGGGGGAGAGCAGCACATGCGCGGCGGCGACGACGGCGAGCGTGGGCAGGGCCGATAGGCGTGAGTGGGCCGTGGCCACGCCGATGCCGACGCCCAGGGCCACCCCGACCGCGGCCATGAGCGCCCCGACACTCGAGTCGAAGGGGATCACGAAGGGGACGGCGCCGACCAGTAGGAGCAGGGTGATCAGCGCCTGGTAGATCCAGCGTCCGGAACGGAGTGAGTTCATACGGCCCTCCGCAGCACCATGGGCAGACCCTCAAGGCGGTCCAGATCGAAGGCGGTCAGGGTGCCCAGGGCGTGGCGGCCCAGCGGGTTGGAGCCGCACCGCAGCGCGAGCGCCAGCGTATCGACCGGAGTAATGGTCCGCACCCGTCCCAGTAAGGCGTCGTCCAGGCGCTGGCCGGTGACGAGTACCAGCACGGAGGCCTCCGGGTGGCGGGCGGTGGCGTGGCCGGCCAGCTCGTCGCAGCCGTACACGGTCGGCGAGTACTCCAACACGCAGGACGCGTCCAGCAGGCGCATGGCCGTCACGGTGGGCAGAGAGGCGGACTGGGTGATGAGGGCCACTTCACGGCCGTCGGCGATGGCGCCCAGTGCCAGCGAACAGGCCACCGACACGGCGGTCTCGAAGTCCTCCTCGGTCTCGTAGTCGTCGGCCAGGAGATCCAGCAGCACCAGCAGGCTGGCCCGGTGCGTCTCCTCGAACTGACGCACCATGAGCCGGCCGGTGCGGGCCGTGGTGCGCCAGTGCACGTTGCGGCGGTCGTCGCCGGGGACGTAGTCGCGCAGGGCGTGAAAGGACACGTCCGAACTGGACAGCTCCTGGGTGACGGCGCCCTCGACGTCGCGCATGATTCCTCGCAGACTGGCATCCAGGCGGACGGTGCGCGGGTGGATGTGCACCTGCTGCGGCTCGGTGTGGGTGCGCTCGCGGCGCAGCAGCCCCACCGGGTCGGAGTTGACGGAGGCCACCGGTCCGACGGTCACCACGCAGCGGCGGGCGGTGGGCAACAGGAAGCCGCGCTCATGGGTGGCGCCCGGGCGCAGGGTGGGGACGGCGAATACGGCGTTGGCGGCGCCCACCGGCATCTCCATACGGGCCGGCAGCAGCAGGCGGCCGGTCGGGTTGTTCACGCCCAGCTGCACGATGGCGTCGTCACCGACCGTGATGCGGCGCTCCAACGGCTCATGGGTGACGGCGTGTCCGCCGCGGGGCAGCAGCCACAGCCAGGCGGTGGCTACGACGACGCCCACCACCGCGGCGGCGCTCCACGCCTCCTGCCAGCCGAGGCGGTATCCGGCCAGGGCGCACAGCCCCAGCAGAATTACGCAGGCCCAGCCGGTGCGGGTGACCATGATCCCGGCGCGCCGCAGAGCGGCCACCGGCGGCCATTCGTGCCAGTTCTCGGCCACGTGGCGGACCGCGGCGCCCACCCGGTGGGCGCCGCGCCGAACGGCGGCTGCGCCGCCACGAATCACGCCGCGGGCACCATCGGTCCCGGAGGCGGCGGTGGCCGTGCGCTCCGGGGGTGATTGGATGGCCGGTGGGGAGCTGCTCATGGGGTTTCGCTCAGCGGGTGGTGGGGGCGGGCACGTCGGCCAGGGCGCGGGTGATGACGCCGGCGGCGGTGGCGCCGGAGAACTCCGCATCCGGGTCCATGACCAGCCGGTGCGCCCACACCACCTCCGCCAGGTCCTTGACATCGTCGGGCAGCACGTAGTGGCGTCCCTGCGCGGCGGCCCACACGCGCGTGACTCGGGCCATGGCTATGGCGCCACGCGTCGACACGCCCAGCAGGGTGTCCGGCGACTCGCGGGTGGCCTCCACCAGGGCGCCGATGTAGTCCAGGATCGAGTCCTCCACATGATTCTGCGCGGCGACGTCGGACATGGAGGCGATCGCCCCGGAGGTGATCACCGTGTCCAGGCCGCGGGAGCGGTCGGGCCGGTCCGATCCGGCCAGGATGCGGGTCAGGGCCTGGCGGTCCGGGTAGCCGATGGAGGTCTTCATCAGGAATCGGTCCAGCTGGGCCTCGGGGAGCCGGTAGGTGCCGGCCTGCTCCACTGGGTTCTGGGTGGCGATCACCATGAAGGGGCGGCCGGTCTCGTGCCGGACGCCGTCGACGGTGACTGTGGACTCCTCCATGACCTCCAGGAGCGCGGACTGGGTCTTGGGGGAGGCGCGGTTGATCTCGTCGGCCAGGACCACGGAGGCGAAGACCGGGCCGGGGTGGAACTCCCAGGCGGTGGTCTTCTGGTTGTAAATGGTCACGCCGGTGATGTCCGAGGGCAGCAGGTCCGGGGTGAACTGGATGCGTGAGTGACTGCCCTGCACGCTGGCCGCCAGGGCGCGGGCCAAGGCGGTCTTGCCCGTGCCGGGCGCGTCCTCCAGTAGGAGGTGTCCCTCGGACAGCATGGTTGTCAGCGCCAGACGGATGACATCCTGCTTGCCGAGCAGGGCCGCGCCGACGTTGTCCACCACCTTGTTGAAGGTCTGGGCGAACCACGTCGCATTCTCCTGGGTCATCGGCATATGGCGGGGTGCTCCTTGGGTTGTAGGCGTGCGTAAAGTGGACTGGAATTACTCAGCAGCAGGCTAGCTTCAGATTTGCGGTTGTGGTGGGCCTGGGGGATCACGAATCACTGAGGGGTGCAGGTGAACCATGTACCGCGATCAAGCGTGTCGTGGAGTGGTCCTCGATACGGGTGGTCAAGGTCCTTCCAGGAGGGGTAGCCCGAGTAGCTGCCAGTGCTATCCGTGGTGATGGTAGTGGTGTAACGGTGGCCACTGGGCGGGTAGGTGCCATTGCAGGTCACGCTACTGTTCGGCGTATAACCTGTGAGTTCCACAGTGACGGTCCCGTTGAAAAGTCCACCACTGTAACTGCCGGGTGCCGAAGGAGGAGGTGCGGACAGGGAGACCTCGACCGGCCCGGCGGTTGCGGACTGGTGGCGGGGGTCGTCTTGATGGGCCTTTACGACCACGCGGGCCCATACCTGATAGACGCCGGGGGAGAGATTCTCGGCTTCGTCGTCAGTGGTCCAGCCATGCACTACGGCACCTGTGGCCTTGTTGCGCACCAGGTACTGGATTTCCAGCTGCCCGTTGGTCCAGCCGTTGAGCTCACCCATGGAGGCGGCCATATCGATCTCATCGTTGCCATCAGGGGTTGCCCGAAGATTGACCGGTGCTCCTGGGGTCCGGGTAATGGTGAAACTACCGTTTCCGCTGGAATTGGCAGACCCTGCCGCATTGGTCGCGGTGACGATCACATGTACGGTGTGGGAGCCCGGTCCGAGTGAGGAGGTCGACACGCTCGTAGAGGTGGATGAGCCGACGTTCATGGAGGCGGTGACAGAGCCGGTGACGTTGACCGCGTAGGTGACGGGGGAGCCGTTGGCGGCCGCGGCGGTCCAACTGATGTTCACATTGCTGCCGTCCCAGTCGACATTCGGCGTGCCCGGCGCACCGGGTGCGGCGTAGACGTTGGCCGCGCCGGATACCACCCAGTCGGAGCTGCCGAAGCCGGAGACCACTGAGCGGACTCGGACCGTGTAGCTGCCGGCGCTCAGGGAACTGAATGTTGCCGAGGTGTCGGAAACCGTCCGGCTGGAGACCACGGTGCCGCCTTGCAGCAGCTGCGCCTCGTAGACGATGCTCACCCCACTGATGGGCTTGGCCGCGCTCCAGGAGGCGGTCGCGGAGTCCTTCCCGCCGGTCAGGGACACGCCGGTGGGGGCGTCCGGGGTGACAGCCAGCGTCACCGGTGCGGAGGCGGCTGAGGGCGCGGAGTCGCCGGCCGCATTGGTGGCCACCACCTGGAAGGAGTAGGTGCCGCCGGCGTTCAACCCCGTGGCGGCGCAGGGCGAACCGGCGCAACTCCAGGAGCCGGCCCCGTTCACCTCGGTGACGGTGTAACCGGTGATGGTGGAGCCGTTGTCCGCCCCCGGCGTCCAGGACACGTTCATGGCCGTGGTCCCCGACGGGCTCGCCGTAACCCCCGTGGGTGCATCCGGCAGGGCGGTAACGGTCACGGTGACCGTGCCGGTAACGGCACGGGCGGCCGAACCGGTGGCGTCCAACACCTCATAGCCCACCACCAGGCGGCCCGCGAAGCCCGCCCCGGGGGTAATGGTCAGCGTGGTGCCGGAGGCACTCACCTCACCGGTGCCGGAGGTGACCTGCGGGGAGCCGGACAGGCTGATCGGCTGGTCGGGGAAGGGGTTGGCCACCAGTGTGGCCACGTCCACGCTCACCGGGGAGCCGTCGGATTCCAGAGTCGCCGGCGTGGTCGTCATGAGCGGCTGGGTGGACTCGGCCACCCGCAGCGGCAGTTCACCGGTCACCGGATCATTGGTGCCGTCGCCCACGGTCACCGTCAGCGTGCCGGTGGTGCCGACCTCCGTCTCGGGCTCGGCCGCCACCGATACCGTCGAACCGGCAAGCGAAGCCGTGAATCCGGCGGGGGCCGAGCCGATCGAGAAGGCCAGTGCATCGCCGTCGGCGTCCCGCGTCATGGCGGCCAGATCCGCCGTGGCAGCATCCTCCCCGGAGGCCACCGTGATCTCGGTGGGGGTGAACACCGGGGGCGTGTTCTCGGTCGACTCCACCACCACCGGCAGCGTGAGCGTGGATGACAGCGCGTCATCACCGGCGGAGTCAGTCACCGTCAGGGTGACGGAGGTCTGCCCCGTGAAGTCCGCCGTCGGCCTCAGATCCAGGCCGCTGCCACTGACGGAGGCGGAGTCCAGCCCGGTGCCTGTGCGGATTGACTCGGCGTCCGTGATCGTCGGTGTGGTGCCTGCACGCGTCAAGATGTAGTCGGCCAGGTTCACGGAGGTGGTTCTGCCCGCCGGAATGCGCACCGGGACGGCGCTCGAGTCCAGACGCGGGCGCAGGTCACTCCGGGAGGGGACGATGATGACCGCATTCCCAGTAAGGCCGTCCTGGTCGGTGATGGTGTACAGCACCAGGCGCTGCTCGTCACCGACGGTGACCCGGATCGAGGAGTCGATCACCTCGGCGCTCGTATCCGTGGTGGTGACCGCCAGATCCCAGGGCGAGCCGTCGGCATCGTAATCGTTGTCGAGCACAGGGATGGTAGCGACGCCATTGCCGTCGACCTGATCCACGGTCACGTAGTCGTCCACGCCTATCGGGCTGATCAGAGGGGCGTCAGCGAGCACATAATAGTTGATTGTTCCCACATCAACACCGCCGCGCCCATCAGACACCTTGTAGTGCGCCGTGTAGAGGTCTTCTTCGCTGGGCAGGTTCGCCACCACACGCCCGGCGCGCAGGGACAATGTCAGTTCCGGGTGGTCGCTGAGGGGTGTGCCGTCCATAATCACGGTGTCCCCATCGGCGTCGAAGTCGTTAGAGAGTACGTCGGTGACTACTGTCCGCCCTGGTTGCGCAACGATCTGATCATCTGTAGCAACGGGCGCGGTGTTGGTAGCGGGGGCGGGGGCCACCCCCACGCGTACCGTGCCGGTGGCCTGCGCACCGAAGCGGTCCTCAACAATATAGGTGAAGGTGTCGGTGCCGGACGTACCCTCAAAAGGGGTGTAGGTCAGCCAGGCACTGGAGGCCTCTACAGTGCCGGAGGCCGGGGCCTGGTCCAGCCCCACCAGCCTGACGGAGTCGCCTTCGGGGTCTATGCCATCAAGAGGAACTGCGATCTCCACCGAAGAGCCCGCGACTGCACTCGCCTCTAGGTTCTGCGGGGTCGGGGAGCCATTGGCGGCGTCGTCACGGGCGCGCACTTCAATGTCGATCTGCGCGGAGGCGGTCTGCTCGGCCGTGTCGAAGACCGTGTAGGAGACGGTGGTGCGTCCGGGGGTCTCGTCCGCTTTGAAGCGAACAAATTCTCCACTGGTCCAGGCGGTGCCCAGGTCCGAGCCTGCCATCTCAAGTTGATCTGCGACGCTCAGTGCCAGGCCGGAGGGGGAGGTGTCGTTATCCAGCACCGAAACGGAGACTACATCGCCGACGCGCACGACGGCGGAGTCAGGGCTCGCAAGCGGCACTTGCAACTCGGCGGTGGCCACCGGGACGACGGTCATATGACCAGTGGCAGTGGCGGTGCCGTTGGAGACCGTGTATTCCACCTCTACGCTCTGCCCGATAGCGCCTGCGGAGGAGACCTGCAGCAGAGAATGGTCCACCACCGTCACGGTCACGCCGGTGTCATAGGGAGCAGTCGCCGACTGCAGCACTAGAATGCCGCCAGCGGGATCGAAATCGTTGCTCAGTGGGGCCACCGTGGTGGAGCTTCCCTCGCGCAGCAGAGCGGTGTCGTTCTCCGTCACCGGGGGTACGTCCGGGTCCGAGGGCTCGACCACGTCCACACGCACGATCCCCTGGGCTACCGCCGAGCCGGAGATGACGTCATAGGTGATGTAGTACGTGCCGGCCTGCTCCGCGGAGAAGGTGAAAGTGCCGATTTGCTGGTTGACCTCCAGGTTCGTGCCCGTGGGTACTTCCTTCACACCGGCCAGGCTCAGGGGCACGCCGGTGGGGGAGACGTCATTGTCCAGCGGGGAGACTACCGTGGACGCACCGGCTACCACCCGCACATGGTCGGCGTTCGCTATCGGGGCGGTGGTCTCGGTCGACTGCACGTCCACACTGACTGTGCCGGAGGCCGTCTGCTGCCCGTCGGAGACGACGGTGGTCAGTATGCGGGTACCGGTCGTCCCTGCCGTTTCCCGCACGGTAACGGTGCCCTCATTCGTGGTGCGCACATCGAAGCCCTCACCCTGCGCGGAGACCAGGTAGAGGGTGTCGCCGTCGGGGTCGAGCCAGTTGCCGAGCACATCCAGGGAGCCGGAGGCGCCGGCCGTGATCACGAGCGTGGGGGTGGAGGTCTGCTCGGGGGCGGCGTTGACACTCCAGTCGTGCACCTCCACGTTGGCCACCGCCGAGTCTGCGCCCCCACGCCCATCGGAGGCGGTGTAGGGAATCGTGTAGGTGCCGGTGGCGTCCGCGGGCACGTCGATGCGCAGCGCCAGCCCGGACTGGGCGGTAGTCACCTGGGCGGTGCCGGCATCCCCCGCCTCGGCGGTGAGCACGTCCCCGTCCGGATCGGAGTCGTTGGCCAGCACCGGCAGCACGGTGGAGCGTCCAGGACGTACCCCCAGGGTGTCGTCATTGGCCTGGGGCGGGTGGTTCTCCTCGGTGCGGTCGGGCGGGGACTGAGCGTCGGAGGTCTCCGCGGAGTCGTCCTTGTCATCGGACTGGTCGTCGGTCTGAGAGGTGATGTCGGTCCAGTCCTCCACCTGCACCAGGTTGTCGTCCGGAAGCCACACGGTGCCATGGGTGATGTCGTTGAGGACGATGGCGTCGCGGTTCACACGGAAGACCGGTTGAGAGGAGGAGGCCAGTGCGTCGTCGCGGACAGTCTCGATGTCATCGCCGCATTGGCGCAGGAACTGCCCGGAGTCGGACCAGGCGGCGTAGGCGCAGTCGCCCAGGCGCACCGGGCGTGCGGCGATGCCAACGGCGGCCTCGCCCTCGGTGGAGGCGGGGATCGTAGTGATCGGCGAGCCGTCCAGCGGCACCGACAACAGTGCCGTGCGGGAGGCCACCAGGACGGCGTCGGCCTTGGGCCCGGGCTGCTGCAGCACCAGGCCGGTAGCCCCCAGATCCGTGGTCGAGCCGTCGGGCAGGTGCAGGACGCCGGTGCCCCGTTCGAGCACCACGGCCCGGTCGCCGACGGCCGTGATGGCCAGGTCGGTGCCATCGGTGAAGGTGATCGCCCGTGAAGAGGCGTTGTCCCAGCCGTTGGACTTGACGGGCACGGTGACCAGGGTGCCGGTCTTGGCGGAGACCGCGTGCAGGGAGCCGTCGGGGCCGGCGACGGCGACCGCCCCGGGCATGCCCTCGATCAGGGTGGGGGCAGCGGCGAGCAGGTCGACGGATTTGACCGTGGTGCCCGCGACTGTACCGGTGGAGGCGTCCACGGCGAAGACCCGGTCCGCGCCCTGCAGTACGGCGGTGCCCGTGGTCAGCTGGGAGGAGGCCGACAGGGCCACGGAGGTGGGGTCCACCGAGGCCACCGAAGAGGCGGCCAGGTCGGGGACGAGCACATGCTCTCCGCTCTGGGTGACGTCGAAGTCGGCCGAGGCGGTGCGGATGGAGCCGTCCACCTGCTTGGACGGATAGTTCAGACGCGCCACCAGGTGCTCGGTGGTGCTGGTCACCCACACGCCGCCGTCGTTCAGGGTGACATCCGCCTGCGGGACGCCGTCGTGCAGCCAGGCGGCGGTTCCCAGTGCGAGCGCGGCGACGCCCGCAAGCGCGGCGGACAGCCGCCTACGACGGCGAGGGGCGAGCCCCGGACTGCGCCGGCGGGGACGAGACGAAATATGCGGAGGCACCTGCGCTCACCTGCCGGCGGCGCCCGAGTGGGAAGCTATCTCCTGAGAGAGCACGCGTCGCAGCATACTGGAGGACGTGGTCGGGGTATAGGGCAGGTAGACGACCGTGGCGCCGACCTCCGCCATCTGCTGCTCCAGCAGGTCTCCCTTCTCCGTGCCCTCCCAGTCAGTGCCCTTGAACAGGATGTCGAAGGGCTCGCGCTGCCAGGCCAGACGCTTGTCCTGATCGAAGTCGGGTACGACGGCGTCGACTACCCGCAGCGCCGCCACCAGGGCCATGCGCTCGTCCTGAGGGACGATCGGGGGACGACCCTTCATGCGCTGCAGGGACTCATCGGTGGCGACGCCGGCGATCAGACGGTCGCAACGGGTGGCCGCGGCGGTGAGGATATTGAGGTGTCCGATGTGCAGCATGTCGAAGCCGCCCGGCACGTATCCGGTGATCATCAGTATGCTCCCTTACCGCCGATGACGGCCTTGAAGGTTGACAGGAAGATGCTGGCGTCAAGACGTGCACCCCGGTTCTCAACGTAGTGGCGGTCAAGTGCGACCGTCGAGTCCCAGGACAGGTCCGAACGTCCCGACACCTGCCACAGGCCGGTCAGCCCGGGTTTGACCAGGAGGCGGCGGCGCGCCTCGTCGTCGTACTCGGCGACCTCGCTGGGCAGCGCCGGGCGGGGGCCCACCAGGCTCATGTCCCCGCGCACCACGTTAATCAGTTGCGGGAGCTCATCAATGGATGTGCGGCGAATAATGCGGCCCACACGGGTAATGCGCGGATCCGCACGGTCCTTGAACAGGACTTTGTTTCCGGCGTCACCACCGGCGTTCACAACGGCGGCCCTGCGGGCGTCGGCGTCGGTGTACATGGAGCGCAGCTTCCACAGCGTGAAGTGCCTGCCCGACAGGCCCACGCGCGTCTGGGAGTAGAAGGCCGGGCCGGGGGAGTCCAGGCGGATGGCCGCGGCCGCCACCGCCAGCACTGGGAAGGCGATGGCCAGCAGCGCCGTGCCGGCTACCCGATCGAAGACGTCTTTGAGGAACAGACGTGTACGGCGCAGACTAACGTCGATCAGACCCGTCCAGCCGTGGGTCACCGGCAGGCCCCGCATACGGCTTGGGACCACGTCCTGCAGCCCGGGCGCCACCACCAGCCTGGCGCCGGTGCCGGTCAGTCCGCGCATCAGCACCACCAGGTCCTCCGGGCACACGCCGCCCATGGTCATCACTACGTCGATGTGCTCGTCCCGGACCACTGTGGAGACAGCCTCCGGGCTGCCCAGGCGGGAAGCGGCATGGCATTTGTTGGTGGAGGAGGACAAGTAGCCCACAACCAGGAAGCCGTCGCCGGGGTGGCTGCGCAGATCGCGCAGAATCGGCTCGGCGCCGGGCCCCATCACGATCAGCGTGCGGCGCAGACCGTGTCCTTCCATCCGTCGTGCGCGCAGCCAGCCGCTCTCCATCATGCGGCCGCCTAGTGCCAGTGACAGCTGGACGGCCAACGGCGCCAGCACGGCCTCGGTGGAAAGGGACGGGGTAAGGATCTGCCCCAGCAGTACGGCTGCCGGTGCCACCGCGAGGGCCGCCAGAAACGTGCGGCCTCCGCCGGAACGGGCCTGGTCCACCACATCAACACCGAGCCCTCCGGCCGCCCAAGTGAGTGCCACCATCAGCAGACCGATGGTGGCGACCAGCAGTAGCTGCGGCGGTCCCCAGTTCAGGCAGATCCAGCCGACCCAGACGGGCAGGGCGACTGCGTTCAGGTCACTGAGCATCACCCACATCAGCAGGTCCTGACGCATGGTCGGCCAGGCGGTGAACAGTGGCGACGCCAGAGACGGCATGATCTTCTCTGTGGCGGAAGAGCGTTCCTGCTGCCCACGGACGGGCGGCACAGAAGAGACAAGCGGCGAGATGGCCAAGAACAACTCCAGATTGGAATGGTGAGCGGATAGTGTCGGTTGTATAAGGTCGTATGTGAATAAATAAACGCTGCGGTGAATGGATGTCGCAGTGTGTTGCGCGACAAGTGGTGGTGCTTGTCGGGTTATCTGCGATCGAAGCAGAACTTACTACTGTTTTACGGGCTGTGGGGGAAAATGTGAACAGGTCCACGTGTCTGATCCTCGGCGGGTGTGTCGGTGTTACGTACCAGTCTTGGCGATGTCGTCCGTGCCTGGCCCGAAAGTGTTGAAATCGCACTGAATAGTTGTGGTTCTCGGGTGTCTGTGCGGAAGGTCTGCTCGCCGGGCGGGCGTCTACTGGGGCGTCTTTCGAAGTGGCCATTCGGTAAATATTGAACGTTTCAAGTTTGCAAGAGAGGTTCCCATCTTGGGCGGAGTCTAATTTGTGATATCTGACGATGATTCGTTATGGATTGTGGTTCGGTAAGGAAGTTGAAGAGGGAGGTGTGTCGTGCCGTTTGGCTGGCTATTCGGCTCTTCTGGTTTGTGGGTGCGGTGGTGGGTGCTGGTGTATCTGCCTTTGCGTAGGTGTGGTGGTGGGGTCTGGACCTGGATTGCATTCAGGCTGAGCCGACGTATGGGGTCGCTGCCGGGGGGCTGGTGTTTCGGGAGGACGGGAGGGTGTGGGGTCGCGGGGGCTGGGCAACGGCTTTGGGTGGCGGGGCGAGGGGGCGGCGGCGTCCTGGTGCCCGGGGCCGGGGCCGGGGGTCGTCTGCTACGCCGGTTCGACCTCTACTACTCCGGTTGGGTGTTTGCTGAAGGGCTGCGCGGCCTTCAGTAAAGGTCGAACCGGAGTAGCAAACACCGAAGGGGCGTACCCAACGCCCCCCACAATCCCACGGCCTCGGCAGCCCCAAGACCACGGCGCCGCGCAGCCCCGCAGGCCCGGTGCCCGTTACCTTGTGTGTGGTTCCGGGTGGTCCGGGGTCGGGTCAGCCGCTTTCGGCATGATGTTTTGTCCCTGTCGTTTGATGATCCGGGGGCGAAAGTCGCCGGTGGTGGCGGGCGGATGGGAGGCGCTGATTAGGGGAACGGATCGCTTGACGCGAGTCTTTTCGTAGGCGTGGTTGTGGGGTCACCTGTCTGACCGGCTGCCCCACCAAGGCAGGAGAGAGGCGCGTGGGAAGATGGATATCGAGGATGTGGAGGTCTTCGTCGGTATCGGGCGTGGGCAAGGCCGAGCACTGGGCCACGGCCCTGACCGGCGACGGGAAGAAGCTGTTCGACAAGGCCCTGCCCAACAGCGAGGACCGGCTGCACGAGGTCTACGAGCAGCTGATGGAGCACGGCCGGTGCGTGGGCTGGGGGTCGCGGTGGCGGCCGCTGTGTCCCACGGCCGGGTCTGGCCGGGGACGGCCCGGGGTCTTTCCGGCAGTGTCGACGAACCAAGACTTCGTAGTCGGTTCTGGGCCCGCTTTACGGCCGCAGCACGCCGGCCCGGTCAGGCGCCAGAAGACACCAGCCGATGGTGCGCTGGTCGCAAGATGCGGCCACCGCCCAAAAGCACGCCAGAACTGCCACCCCCAACAACCCCGAACTGTCACCGATATCCTGAGACATAATAGGTACGTACCGTCGCCGTTCATGTCGAAGCGTCGGTGCCAAGTGCCGAACCGCCCACCAAACGTACGAACCGTCCACCCCGCGACACCACCCACGCCACCGCCCCGCCATGGCCTGCGCGCCAGAGCCCACTCCGGAGGATGTCCTCGGGTATGGGAGGACGCGTTCGGGTGTGGGATAGGTCTCCCTCGGGTCGACCAGTACGTACCACCAGCCACACCCCAAACCGGAAGAGCCCGATTGCGGGGGCGGGAAGGGACCCTGAGAGGGAGTCTGAGAGGGTGAGGGGATGGGTGTCTGACGGGTGGTGTCGTCGGGTCGGTGCAATCGGGCCGGCGTGGTGCGACTCGAAGGCTTCGAACGGGGATGGCGCGCCGGTTGCGTAGCGGGTGATCAATCCGTGTGGGTGGCCGCGGCGTCGCGCAGGGTGGGGTTCGGGGTCATTGCGCGCAGCCCGTTCCAGGCGAGGTTGACCATGTGGGCAGCCACATCCTCCTTGCTCATGGTCTGGTTCTCCAGCCACCACTGTGAGGGCATGGCCACAATACCGACGAGCATCTGTGCGTACAGCGGGGCAGTGCGTGGGTCGAGTCCGTGTGCGGAGAACTGGGTGGCCAGCAGCCCGGACACCTGGATCGCCACATCGGCCAGCAGCGTGGAGTAAGTGCCTGAACTGTGGGTGTTGGTGGCGGACAGGATGCGGAAGCCGTCGGAGGAGTCCTCAATGTAGGTCAGCAGGGCCAGCGCTGCCCGCTCAACGATCACGGAGGCGGAGGTTGAGGACTTCAGCGCCTGTGTGATGGTGGTGGAGACGGTGGTTAGCTCGCGGTCGACGATGACGGCGTACAGGCCCTCCTTGCCGCCGAAGTGCTCGTAGACCACGGGCT
>NZ_JAUMUL010000046.1 GCF_030530635.1 Actinomyces sp. | reverse complement strand
ATCCGCCCCTACCTGTAAGCAACAACCCGCTTACACAGAAAACTTGACAGGCTCCTGCATCACGGTGGCGTGCCCGCCCCGGCGGCGCGACCCCGACTCGCAGACCTCACCACCGGGCACAACACGTCACCACCCGGCCAAACCGCCAAGCCCCGAACCCGGCACGCCACTACCACCACCCACCAACGGCTCGCCGATCTCAGCACGTAACTTCTACCGACCTCGGCACGTAACCAAGGGCGCCCCGCCCACCCGCGGGAGCGCCGGCCACCGACCACCGAAAACCTCTCCGCCGCCTCCCTCACGATCAGACGTCTATGTGATCGTGTACGGCCACATCGATCAACTCCACGCGTCCATCGGGCAACCGCCAGAAGTGCAGCCTCCGCGCCGAAGGAGTCTTGACCTGTACAGCCACGCGGAAGGCGATCGCACCGTCCTCACGCATACGTACCTGCCCGCTGTGAGTACCCATACGCAGCCGATGCAGCTGCCGCGCCGGAATATCCTTCACCCGCCCGGTGAGCACCTCAACCACCACTCGCAGAACCCGCTCGTGGTCCACCCCCTCCAACGAGTTCAATGATTCGATGAAACCGGGGCTCACAATGTACTCCGGGGGAAGCGGCCACTGCTTCTTGTCCTGCGCGGGAGTCAACTGCGCCCAGGCCAGATAGATCTCATGGCGGAGCTGATCCTCAGGGTCGAGGAACAGCGCCTGCTCGGTGCGGAGGGATCGCTCCCCTTCGGCTGCTGCGCCCCGCGTTCCGTCTCGTTCTGACTCATGCCGCGCAAGCTTGCGGGAGGCACTGCGATGCTGCGACATGGAGTGCTGAAGCCGCTCAGTCAGTTGCGTCACGCTGTGGGTGGCCTCGCGGTGAAGCTGCCTGGTCAGCGACAGCTCCATGCGGAGTTGGTCGACTTGTTCGCGTTCCCGCTCCAGGCGGTCCGCAAGCCGCGCCAGGTTCTCACGCGCACCCGCCAGGCTGCGTTCCAGCTCAATGATGCGCCGCCCCCGGGCATCTCCCTCGGCTATCCCACCCACAGCCAGGGGCGAGGGCGCCGAGCCGCCGTCACCCTGAACGTATTCGGCAGAAGCACCGGTCGAGACGACGTCCGGGCGGGTCATGTCACCCGATGGATGCGGCTCCTCCTCGGCCAGGTCAACCTCTTGTCCGGCTATGTAGTCAGCGCCCTCCCAGGCGGCGGTTCCCGTCTCCTCCAACCAGGGGGGCCCTCCAGGAAGCAGGCTCGGTGCGGCACGTACCTGCTCGTCGTCGTCGACATCATCCATGGACAGCGAAAGCCCGTCCTCAATGGTCTCGACGCGGGCGCGCACCACCGCACCGATCCAGAACAGGTCATCCAGACTGTCGAAGGGATTCGGAGTCACACGGGCCTTGGGAATGCGCACAGCCATTCGCGGATACGGCTCGACGATCAGCTCGTCAGGTGTCATCGCAGACACCCGCACCAGGACAACCTCTCCCACCCGCAGTCCGTCCAGCGCACGTTCTGGCGGTAGGACATTCGCCGAGACATCGAGGTAGCCGGTCGTGACGTCGCGCGTGCCTTCGACGTGCTGACCCTCGGCTACGAGCTGGCCGATGGTCACATCGAGCGCGGGCACGGAGTCCTCCGGCGATATCGTTGCCAGCGTTGAGTCCTCACCGTCTCCTTCGACCAGCGCACGGGAGGGAGGGACAAGCATCTTGACAGTCCCCTTGAACTCCCGCGTCACCGCGAGCCGCTCCTCACGGGGCAGCGCTCGGGCGAGTTCTCCGATCAAACCATCGGTCGCCCGGCGCCCGGACTCGGGATCATGCACCAGGAACAGCCTGGAACGGCTCCAATCAGTGATCCAGTCCAGATCCGGCGTGTATATCCGGCCTGCGCCGCCGTACACCTGTGTGTAGTCGGGCATGGCATCCGCGAATGCGAATGAGGCGCGTCCCGTGACCAGCACATAGACCGGGATGACTCCGCGCCCGTAGCGGGCCAGGGCGGCGGCGTCGATGAGCGGTTGCTCACTTCCCGCCGGAGTGGACACCACGGCTACAGCGGTCCGACGATCCTTGCGCAGGAGAAGGGCGGCGAGCTCACGGGCCTGATCCGGCGTCGACACCACCACCGGTTCAGGTGTGCTTGGGGGAGCCGCTTCATCGGGCGCCACGGGGCGCCTCTTGGCCGCTCGTTTGTCCTTCCGCCTCCGTTTGACCACAGCCGCCTCCCGGGGTACCTCTCTCTTGACCGATGTCTTCAGGGCCGACAGGCAACTATTGTCCCACGCCGGTCTCGCCGTGATCACACCGTCTCGCCCGCCGCGGTTGAGCCGAGGGCGGATTCACCTGTGATCAAACCGGTGCGTTTGGGCGTGTCCGACCCCGGAGGCTCGCTATATTGCGAACTGGGAACGCTCTGCCTCGTCCCTGCGGGTGATCAAGGGACGCGCCGCCGCATCGACCGATCCCTGGAGGTCAACATGGCACAACTCAATGACTCCACGGCACCGATCAAGGGTGCCCTGGGCGACGCCCTGCTGGAACTCATGGCGAGCAAGCCACTGCAGAAGATCAGCGCCAGCGAGATCGCCCGGCATGCCGGGCTGGGGCGGGTGACGTACTTCCGTCACTTCTCCTCCAAGGAGGAGGTACTGGCATACAAGTACCGCGCCGCCTGGCAGGACTTCGCGGCACGGCATTGGTACGACCAGGAGGACGACCGTTCGAACGCTATAGCCCTGTCCCGTTTCTGCCTACAGGTGCGGAGCATCAATGACACGATCTATGGCGCGGGCCTGGAGAGCATCCTGCTCAGGGTGGTGCTGGAGGTGTTCGACGGCGAAGGATCCGCCGACCGCGCCACAACTGCCGACGCTTCCCCGGTGTCCGCGCGCCGCGCACAGTACCTGCGCCGCTTCAAGACCTACGGTCTGTTCGGATTCATCGACACCTGGATCCGCGGCGGCTATCAGGAGTCGCCCGAGGAGGTGGCCGCCGAGTACGTGTTCTGCCTGAACCCCGAAATCGAATCCCTGGGGACGCGCGGCGGCGGACGTCGAACCGGCGGAAGAGCGGCGCGGATGCGCCGGTTGCAACGCATCCGCGAAGCCAAGGCCATGCGCACCCCCCATCCGCACATCATCAACTAACGTGCCCGCAAACAGTCCCAGCGCAAAGCCGCGCCCCAAGTCCAGAGCCCGGCCCCAGTAGGGTGCCGGGCCCCTGTCAGGCCCGAGCGAACCGCTCCTCGAGACCAAGCCCTCCGCCCGTGCCGCATACCGAGCAGTCCAGGGGCTGTCTTGCCCGAGCGAACCGCCCTTGACGCCAATACCTAGGCCCCTTGACGTCGCGTATTCATTCACGATTGAATACACCTACCGGTCGGAAACCGACTACGCGCCCCGTGCTGTCAGCCCACGCACGCGTGGCGGCCGGCACACACGAGCGAAGGAGCCGCATGTCAACAAGCACTGACCCTCGACTGGAGGAACCCACGCGCCCCGGTACCTCCGCCAAGTATCTGGGCGGGCGCCCGTACTACCAGTACCTGATCTCCTTCGTCATCGCCGGCGTCTTCCTGTACGCCTGCTACTCGGCGCTGGCGGCGATCCTGCTGCCCAACACCGTGCAGACGATCGAGTTCCAGCACTACTTCTCGGGCACCACCGTCACCACCCTGGACCAGCTAACCGAGCTGACCAACCTGGCCAATGACGTCAACGCCGGCACGGTCACCGCCACCTCCGAACAGGCGCACCTGCTGGACCTGCTGAAGCAGTACGAGGCCGCTCGGGCCTCCTCGATCTCCAACATGATGATCGTCGGCTCCTTCTTCACGCTGTTCGCCCAGCCCATCGTCGGCGTCATCTCCGACCGCTGGCGCTCCCGCTGGGGCCGGCGCGCCTTCTGGATCGTGGCCGGAGCGGTTGCCGGAGCGGCCTTCATGATCGGCCTGCGCTACTCCACCACCGTACTAATGCTCACCGTATTCTGGACCACGGCCCAGGTCTCCCTGAACTTCATGCAGGCCCCCCTGTCGACCACGGTGGCGGACCGGATCCCCACCGAGAAGACCGGCACGGTCTCCGGCCTGTCCGGCATCGGGATGATGGCCGGCTTCACCGGCGGCTCCGTGGTTGCCGGCGTTCTCATGAACTCACTGGGCCTGGATGCCTACTTCGTGTTCGCCATCGCCGTCGTAGTTGGCGCCCTGATCTTCGTCACCTTCGCCAAGGACCGCTCCTCCAAGGACCTGGAACTGCGCCCCTTCGACTGGATCGCCTTCTTCAAGGGCTTCCTGATCCCGCTGCGCGACCACGACTTCCGCTGGGTCTGGATCGCCCGGTTCATGATGTTCTTCGGCTACACCGCGGTCACCAACTACAACCTGTACATCATTCAGTCCCACCTGCGCCCCGCCCACACCGCCGCCGAGGCGAACACGATCGTGGCCACGCTGTCGCTCGCTGCCCTGCCGGTGCAACTCCTCATGCTGGCCTTCGCGGGCAAGCTCTCCGACAAGGCCAAGCGGCGTAAGCCCTTCGTCATCGGCGCCTCCGTGGTCATCGCCCTGGACATGCTGGTCCCCCTGCTGTTCCCGACGCTGCCGATGTACTACTTCTTCTACATCCTCCTAGCGGCGGCCTACGGCATGTATATGGCGGTTGACGTCGCCCTGTTCATTGACGTTCTGCCCGACCCCGACGCCGCCGGCCGTGACCTGGGCGTGGCCAACGTGGCCTCCAACATCGGCCAGATGCTGGCCCCCTTCGTGGCCGGCCAGCTGGTAGCCCGCACCGGAGGCTACTCCAGCATCTTCATCACGGCGGTGATCGCCGTAGCCATCAGCGCCGTGGCCATTGTTCCGGTCCGCAAGGTCAAGTGACCGCGGGTGGCGGCATCGGTCCGACCGGATCGGTGCCGCCACCCCCCACCCACCGACACCCAATACCGTGTGATTCGATCCCTATTGCAAAGGAGCAAGACAATGACCGCCGCCTCTAAGACCTGGACCCCCGGTTCTCTCCCCTGGCTCGCCGAGGCCGACCGGCTTCCCGGCGTGACTGCCCGCACCCGCGTAATCATCGACAACGACTTCGCCGGCGACCCCGACGACCTGTTCGCCCTCGCCCACCACCTGCTCGTTGAAGGCACCGAGGTGCGCGGCGTCGTCATCTCCCGTCTGCGCGAGGACGATCCGTGGAACCGCACCGACTCCTCCGTACGTGCCGGCCGTGAACGCGTCGAGACCCTGCTGGCCACGATGGGCGTTACCGGCGTCGACCTGTACGACGGCGATGACCGCGGCTTCGGCGCCTACGACGGCCCCACCGCGGCCTCCCGATTCATAGTCGACGAAGCAATGCGCGGCGATGACCGTCCCCTGTTCCTCGTCGCCGGTGGCTCCTTGGGCGACGTAGCCCGCGCCTTCAAGGCTGAACCCGCCATCGCCGAGCGTCTGACGCTCATTTGGATCGGCGGCGGGGAGCACCCCGGACTTGCATACGTGCCCGAGGGCGGCACGGATATGGAGTACAACCTGGCTCTCGACGCGGCGAGCGCTCGTTACGTCTTCAACGACACCGAGGCCCGCATCTGGCAGATTCCGCGCGATGTGTACCGCTCTGCCACCGTGTCCATGCCGACCATTCGCCGTGGCTGCGCCCGCGCGGGAGGAGTCGGCACCTACCTGCTGGATGAGCTGAACCAGGTGCGCGAGATGGTTTCGGGCATGGCGCACCCGGGGGCCACCTATGTGCTCGGCGACCAGCCGCTCGTGCTGCTGTCCTCGCTGCAGACCACCTTCGAGCCCGACGCCGCCTCCTCCTACTACGACGTGATTCCCACGCCCCGTATAGCCGACGACGGCACCTACCGGTATCCGCAAAACACCCGCCCGATGCGCCGCTACCGGCGCATCGACAACCGGCTGCTGTTCGACGACATGTTCGACTCCCTGGCCGCTCTGGCCGAATGGATGGAGAGCTGAAAGGAAGGAGCGGCAATGTACAGCTCCGTAGTCGTTCCTACCATCCATGGGCCGGTCCGTGGACGGGTAGCGGAGGGCGTAGCCGCCTTCAAGAGCATCCGCTACGGAGCCGACACCGATCGGACAGGCCGGTACTCGTTTTGGTCCACTCGGGCGCATACTCCTCCAACTCGGGCTCCTCGCCTTCCATCGACGGCGGTAATCTCGCCGGCGAGCACGACCTGGTGGTGGTCGCCTTCAACCACCTACTCGGGGCGCTCGGCTACACGCAGGTAGTTGATCCAACGGCGGAACCGGACTCCCCCTACGCCGCATCCGGCAACGTCGGCATGCTCGATGTTGTGGCGATGCTGACCTGGGTACGGGACAACATCGCCGCCTTCGGCGGCGATGCCTCGCGGATCACCGTGGCTGGCCAGAGCGGCGGGGCCATGAAGATCTCCATTCTCATGGCCATGCCGTCCGCGGCCGGACTGTTCCACCGCGCCGTATTGTGTTCGAGTGCCACCACGCTGGCGCGTCCGCTCGACGACGCTCTGCAGACCGGACGCCGGTTACGTGCCTGCGCCGGACTTCCCGAAGATGGGTCCGCCACTGAGCTGCCGGGCTCCCAATCCAGGACTTCATGCGTGCCTCGTTCGACGCCGTGGGCATTTCCATGACCACCTTCTCCCCGGTCATCGACGGAAGTACACTGCCCTGCGCCCCGTTCGCGCCTGGCGCGTTGGCATTGTCCGCCCATGTGCCTGCAATAGTCGGTGATCTAGACACCGAGGCAGCGTTGTTCCTCGCAGAAAGTCACGACGAACTCAAGGCGCAGGGGCTCGGTGGACTGCGCCGGGCATTGACAGCCGCATTGGGCGGGCAGATGGCGGAGGAGTTCCTGGCGGCCCTGCACGCCTCGCACCCAAACGCCGACCCCTACGAACTGGCGCTCCGGGCCGCCTCCGACCTGGCCTTCTGTGTCCATACACGCACTGTGGTTCAGAGACGAGTCGCCTGGGCGCAGGCACACGGCGGTGCACCCACCTGGCGCTACCGCATCACTTGGCGCACCCCGGTGGACGACGGCATCTACATGTCTACGCACGAGCTAGACGTCGCTCTCGCCTTCGGCAATGTGGACGCGGCTCGCGGTCTCAACGGCGGAGGAGACGAAGCCTGGGTACTGTCGCGCGATATAGGCTCGATCTGGGCGAACTTCGCCGGCGACGGCGACCCGTGCGGCCGCCAACGAACCGGCTCCGTAGCCTCTTGGCCCGCTTGAGAGTCGGCCGTCCCCCATACGCTCCTGCTCACGCCAACGCCTCAGTCGGCCGGGGACGTGGACGCGGCCGAGTTCGACGCAATCGCTACCACCGTGCATGGCGAGGTGAATTGGCTGGAGGCGGTGCACGCACGATGATCAGGCGTCATCAGCCACGCCGGTTCGGGGGGCGTGATGTGTCCGGGTGTCCCGCGGTTGGGCGGAATGTCCGAAATAGGCACAAACGACTCCGACGTCTCTGGCGGCCGCAGGCAGAACGTTGGAATCATGCGGTCTCCAGATCGGCCCCAGCAGTCACCGACGGCCTTTGTGCCGATTCAGGACATTTTGGGCCGCCGCGCACGGGATTCGGCGCCAACGGCGGGCCGCGGACGGACGGGTCCCCTACTTGGACCGCGTTCCCCCCGTTGGACCGCCTGAGACTGCGTCTAGGGCGGTCCAAGCAGAGCTGAGCGGTCCGAGTAAGGCCCGGCGCGGGTCCGCCGACCGAAGCGCAAACAGCCACACACCCCAACCCCACCAACACACCCTCACACCGGAAGAGCCGAATGAACCTGCCCGTGCCGTCGCGCCAGGTATCGGTTTGTGCTCCGGAGGGTGCGTGCCGTCATTGCAGGGGGGCCGGCTGTGGGGCTCCTGGCCGGAGGGCCTTGCCTCTTAGGCGAGTCCCTGCGGCCGGCGTTGCCCGGGCGCAGGAGTCCTCCTGTCAGACACGAGTAAGCCGTCAAAGACACGCGTTTTGGCCTTCTGCACGGGTTCTACACGTGCAAAACTCCAAAACGCGTGTTCATGGCCGCAAACCCGTGTTCGTGCAGAC
This sequence comes from Actinomyces sp., assembly GCF_030530635.1. GTDB lineage: Bacteria > Actinomycetota > Actinomycetes > Actinomycetales > Actinomycetaceae > Actinomyces. The sequence goes on along the minus strand of NZ_JAUMUL010000046.1, from coordinate 21,083 downwards.
AACTCGTGTTCGTGGTGCGAGGCCTTACAGCGGCCGCCAACCAAACAACGGGCGGCGATCCACCTCATGAGGGTTACTCACGGCACTGACGGCACCCCGCACAATCACAACCTTTCCCCACAATCGCGCACAAAGCACACAAACTCCACAGCGGCGGGTCACCCCTATGAAGAACCCGCCCGATCTCATCGACGAGGCCGTTGCCCTAGCCGGGTAGGTCGGCAGGCGGCTCGTTGTCGGGCCATATCGGAAGGCAAACGCCGTCGCCAGCCGGTCGCCGGTCGCCCGTCACTCCTCCAGCAGCGCCCGCGCCGTTGTGGCGTCGGTGATGAGGATGTTCACCCAGCCGCCGTGCAGGGCGGCGCGGATGGCGGCGTGCTTGCGTTGGCCGCCCGCTGCCGCCACTCGGCGCGGGATGGCGCGCAGTTGAGCCGCATCCGCCCCCACCAGGCGGCGGTCGAAGCCGGAGTCCACATGGGCGCCGTCGGCGTCGAAGTAGCGCAGGCACACGTCCCCGACTGCGCCCGCCGCGCGCAACTCCTCACGGTCGGAGTCGGAGAAGATGTTGCCGGACTCGCGCAGCAACGCGGAGGGTTCAAGGCTGCCGATGCCCACCAGGGCGATGGTGACCTGCGGCAACAGATCGAGCACGCGCAGGACGGACGGGTCATTGCGCAGCTCGGCGGCAGCCGCCGAAGTGCCCAGCACCGCCGGCGAGGGGAAGAACTCGGGTGCGGCCCCGGTGGCCCGGGCCAGCAGATCGATCATGCGGGTGGCCTTGACCTGCACGGTGGGGTTCCCGATACCGCCGAAGAGCTGTACCACCGCGGTGGCCACCCGGGTACGGAACGGCTGAAGCCGTTCGATCGCCGCCAGCCAGGTGGCGCTCCACGAGGACAACCCGATCAGGTCACCACCGGTGAGCGTAGTCTCCAGGTAAGTGGCGGCCGCGGCGGCGAGAGCGTTCTCAATCGTGGCCTCGTCCTCGCCGGCGTCCACCACCACGCACTCGTCCAAACCATGGCGCGCCTCGATCTCCTCCTCCAAAGAGGTGAAGGTGCCACTGGGAAGGGTGACGACGGTACGCACAATGCCCTCATCGACTGCGCGCTTCAGTAACCGGGAAACACGTGGTTGAGACACATGCAGCTCCGCCGCGATCTCGGATTGCTTGATCCCGTGCTCGTGATACATGCGCGCGATGCGGGCCATTAGGCGCAGTTGAGCGTCGTCATTCACCGGTGCGGCTCCTTTCCCGCGGCAGGATCTAGAGCCCAAACCTATCGCGATTGGACGGATTCCACGTGGATGCGGCCGGGACCGGACTGTCCGGTCCCGGCCGCATCGGCCAGTGGTGAGGGCGCGCGTCAGGCGAGCAGTTCCTTGGCGGCTGCGGCGATGCCGTCGGCGCTGATGCCCCAGTGGTCCATGAGCCACCCCTCGGAACCGGTGGGGGCGAAGGTGTCCGGGACACCGATCCGTTTGACCGGCACGGGATGGTTAGCGGTAACCACTTCGCTCACCGCTGCGCCGAGTCCGCCGGCGACGAGCCCCTCCTCAGCGGTGATGATCCGGCCCGTCTCCCGGGCGGCGGACAGCACCGCCTCCTCATCAAGTGGCTTGACACCCGCCATGGACAGCACGCGGGCGTGAATGCCGTCCGTGGCCAGTGCGTCGGCAGCGGCGAGCGCCCGGTGCAGCACGGTGCCGTTGGTGATGATGGTCAGGTGGTCGCCCTCCCGGAGCCTGGTGGCCCGCCCCGGGGTGAACACGTAGTCGTCGGTGTGGACGGCGGGCACCTTCATCCGGGAGATGCGGATGTAGACGGGGCCGTCGTGCTCGGTAACCGCCCAGCGGACGGCGGCGGCGGTCTCCACCGGATCTGCGGGAACGATCACCGTCATATTGGGGATGACCCGCATCCAGGCCACGTCCTCGGCGCTGTGGTGGGTGCTGCCGAGCTGCCCGTAGGCCAGACCCGGGCTCTGCGCGGTGAGCACCATGTGCCGGTAGGAGTAGGCGGCGTCGATCTTGACCTGTTCCATCGCCCGGGCGGACAGGAAGGAGCCGGCGCAGGAGACGATCGGCAGCCGCCCGCCGCCCTCGAGCCCTGCGGCCACACCCACCTGGTTCTGCTCGGCGATGCCGACGTTGATGATCCGTTCGGGGAAGCGCGTGGCGAAACCGCCGAGCTTGGAGGAGCCCACGGAGTCATTAACGACGGCGACGATGCGCTCATCCGCCTCCCCCAACTCCTCCAGGACCGCAGCGAAGGCGTCGCGGCAGTCGTACAAAACAGTCTCTTCGGTGGCGGTCATGCCAGTGCCTCCAGTTCTGCCAGGGCCTGCTCCACCTCGGCGTCGGTGGGCAGCTTGTGGTGCCAGGCGACGGCGTCGGACATGAAGGAGATCGGGTGCCCCTTGTGGGAGTGGGCGATGACGAAGGTGGGCTTGCCCGATGTGGCCGGCACGGCGGCGAAGACATCCAGCAGGGCGCCGATGTCATGCGCGTCCACGTCCACCACCTCCATGCCGAAGGCGCGGGCCTTGTCGTCCAGCGGAGTCAGATCGTTGGTGTCCTCGGTGGTGGCGCCCTGCTGGAGGTGGTTGCGGTCGGCCACCACGCAGAGGTTGGCCAGGCCGCGCTGGGAGGCGAACATGAGCGCCTCCCAGTTGGAGCCCTCCTGCAACTCCCCGTCTCCGGTGAGGACGAATACGCGGCGGGAAGAGCCGTCCAGCTGGGCGGCGATGGCCTGTCCGACGGCGATCGGCAGTCCATGCCCCAGCGGCCCGGTGTTGGCCTCGACGGCGGAGACCTCGAGGCGGTTGGGGTGGCCGTTGAGCCGCGAGTTCGGTTGCACGAAGGTTTCCAGCTCGGCCACATCCAAAAGGCCGGCGGCGGCAAGCGTGGTGTACAGGGCGCAGGCCGCATGCCCCTTCGAAAGGATCAGGCGGTCGCGCTCGGGGTCCCGCAGGTTCTCCGGAGTTACGTTCAGCACGTGCAGGTAGAGGGTGGCCAGCACGTCCGTGATGGAGAACTCTCCGCCTAGGTGGCCCATGCGGGCGTTCGCCACCAGGGCGAGGTCCTTGCGGCGAATGAGACGGGCGCCCTGACTGATATGCGCGATCACCTCCTCCCGGCTCATGCCGGGCGTGGTACGCCCGACTACCGGCAGATCAACAGAGACTGTCATAACGCTTTGCTCCTAATGATGCTCACGATGATGCTCTGAGGTCGGCAGGCCGACCCCTCAGGCCATGCAGGTCAGCAGGGCGTCCTGGACGACCCGCTGCGCGGCGAGCGGGTCCTGCCGAGCCTGGGCATCGGCGAGGGCGGCCTCGTCGAGGTTGTCCAGGGCGCGGTGCAGGGCCTTGAGGAAGCGGATGGAGGTGCGGGCATTGTCGACCACGTCCTCGCGGAAGGGGAACTGGTCCAGCTGCCACACGCCCTCCCAGTTGTTCTTCTTCAGCGTGTGGAAGAACTCGAAGATCTCGGTGATGTGGACAGTGCCGACGACCATGTCGTCGTCCCAGCCGCGGTAGTTGTCGTTGACATCCATGCCCCACAGCAGGCCGTGGTCGATGAGCAGCTGGGCGGCCTCGGCCGGGGCCTCGCCGCCGAACAGGGCGTGCCCGAAGTCGAGGAGCACGCCGACGTTGTCCACCCCCATCTGCTGGATGCCGAGCACAGTCTTGGCGGCCGATGACCAGAACATGTGGGTGCGGGGCTCGCGGGGCTTGTACTCGATGACGAACTTCAGGTCCGGGTTGGCCCGGGCCAGCTCCCGCATGCCCTCCACAGCCAGGCGGCTGAGTTCCTTGTAGTCCACCTGGAAGGGGTAGTCGAAGCCGTCCTGCCCCGGCCAGATCTTGACGTAGCGGGCGCCGAGCTCGCGCACGGCGTCGGCGGCGCCCTGCATGAGGCGCATGGCGGAGGCGCGCTTGGCGGGGTCGGGGTTGGTGAAGGCGCCCATCTGGTGCTCACGCAGGTAGATGTCCGGGGTGACGCCGATGGCCTTCAGGCCGGTGCGCTCCAGGGAGGCCTTGACGTCGTCGAGGCCGACGCCGGCGGTGAAGGGATAGTTCAGGTCCACATAGCTGATGTCGCCGACCTCGGCGGCCAGCTCGATCTGCCGAATGGTGGAGCGGGGCTCCCCGTAGCCGTCGGTGGCGTAGCGGTCCACATAGGTGGCGAAGTTCCACAGGCCCGCGCCGAAAACAGGTGTGTCAGACATGATTGGTTCAACTCCAGTCGTGATTGTGTTGGTGTGTCGGTGTTTCTGTGTCGGAATTTGCGTGTTGGTGATCCGGTTGGGAAGGCGGCGCGGCCGCGCCGGCTCAGGCGGGCGTCGCCCGGGAGCGGGCCAGGGCCTCGCGCCACCCGGCGCGCGCGGCGGCGCGGGCGCCGTCGTCGAGCGCGGGACGGTAGCGGCGGCCCTCCTCCTGGGCGGCGGCGGGCGGTTCCCAGCCCAGGCGGGTGAAACCCATGAGGGCGGCCCCCAGCGCAGACACCTCCGCGTTGGCGGCCACGACGACGTCCCGGCCGAGCAGGTCCGCCTGGCACTGCATGAGTAGGCGGGAGGCGGTGGCGCCGCCGTCGGCGTGGATGATCTGCAGGCTGGAGGTGTCCAGGGCGTCGACGACGTCGGCGATCTGGTGGGCGACGGCCTCCAGGGCGGCGCGGGCGAGATGCCCGCGGCCGGCGCCGGCGGTCAGGCCCGAGATGATGCCGACGGCCCGGCGATCCCACCAGGGGGCGCCCAGCCCGGTGAAGGCGGGCACCAGGCTGATGCCGCCGGAGTCGGGCACGCCGGCGGCCAGCTCGTCCAGTTCGCGGCCGGGCTTTACGCTCAGCAGGCGGGCGGTCCAGTCCATGGCGGTGCCGGAAGCGACGATATTGCCCTCGTGCCCGTACATGGGGGTGTCGGTGAGCCAGGCCAGGGTGGTGGAAACGCCCCTGCGGATACCCCTGTCCGTGCCGGAGGGGATCATCACCGACGAGCCCGTGCCGTAGGTGGCCTTGCCCTCGGCGGTGGTGCGGCAGCCGTGGCCGAACAGGGCGGCGTGGGAGTCGCCGAGTACGCCCACGATCGGCACGCCGTCGGGCAGGAAGTCGAGGCCCGCCGTGGCGCCAAAGTCGGCATTGGAGGCGACGACGTCGGGAAGCACGGCGCGATCGATGCCGAACAGTTCGCACATGGCGGGCGACCAGTCGAGGGTGGCCAGGTCCAGCAGTAGCGTGCGGGAGGCGTTGCCGGCCTCCATGACGTAAGCGGCCTGGCCGGTCAGGCGACCGACCAGCCAGGAGTCCACGGTGCCCACGCGCACCGGGCCGGCGCCGACCCGGTCGAGCAGATAGCGCAGCTTGGGGGCGGAGAACATCGGGTCCAGGCTCAGGCCGGTGGTGGAGGCGACGGCGAACTCCCGTTCCGGGGAACGCAACCAGTCGCAGAACTCGGCGGTGCGCGAGTCCTGCCAGCCGAGCATGGGGGCCAGCGCCCGGCCGGTGGCACCGTCCCAGGCGACCACCGATTCGCGCTGGTTGGAGATGGCGATGCCCGCAGGAGTTCCTTCCACCCCGGCCAGGCACTCGCGGATGGCGGCACACTGTGCGGCCCAGACGGCGTCGGCGTCCTGCTCCACCCAGCCGGGACGCGGGTAGGAGACGGCCACGGCGGCCGAACCGGAGGCGAGGATCGAGCCGTCGGGGGCGATGGCGAAGGCCTTCGCGTTGGTGGTGCCCTCATCCAGGGCAAGTACGTAGGGGATCGCCTTCCCCGCTTGTGCCCGCGAAGCCGCGTTATTCATGCGCTCATGCCTCCTCGAGTTCGAAGAGCGTGTAGCGGTCGGCATTGGACTCATCAATCAGGATGCAGTCCACGAGCTGCTTCTCCTTCTTGCCGGTCTCACCGTTCTTGATGTACGCGTCCGCCTGCTCCACGGCCATCTGCGAAATGCGGACGGCGGGCTGCATACCGGTGGCGAGCATCGTGCCCTCCTTGATCGCCTTGACCGCGTCCGGGGAGCCGTCGAAGCCGATCACCAGAATGTCTTCGGTCTTGCCCGCCTGCTGCACCGCGGCAACGGCTCCGACCGCCATGGTGTCGTTGCCGCAGATGATCGCCTGGACGTCGGCGTCGCGCTGCAGCAGGGTCTCTACCTTCTGGTAGCCGAGCTGCTGGTCCCAGTTGGCGGTTTCGGTGGCGACCAGTTCCATGTTCGGGTACTGGTCGAGCACGGAGTGGAAGGCCGTGGACCTGACCTGGGCATTGGTGTCCGTCTCCCGGCCGAAGAGCTCGTAGTAACGGCCCGCGCCCTGGAGCGTCTCCGCCAGCTTCTGCGCGACCAGAGCAGCGCCCTGGGAGTTGTTGGCGACGATCTGCGCGGCGGCGAGTCCGGCGGTATTGATCTCGCGGTCGATGAGGAAGACGGGAATGCCCGCCTCCACGGCTTTGCGGACCGCGCCCTCGGTGGAGTCCGCGCCGGCATTGTCCACGATGATCGCCGCGGCGCCGCGGGATATCGCGGAGTCGAAGAGCTCGGACTGCGTGTTGACGTCGTCGTCGTGGGAGAAGGCATCAGCCGTGTAGCCGAGCTCTCGGGCGGCGGCGACGGCCGCTTCGGCCTCCGTCTTGAAGAACGGGTTGTCATGTGAGGGGGTTATGACCGCGAAATAGTCGGCCTCGCCGCTGCGCGAGCAGGCCGCGAGACAGGGCAGGAGCGGGATCGTGATGGCTCCGAATGCGCCCGCCCGCAGCACGGCGCGACGAGGGATGCGGTTCACGGATGGAGTGAAAGAGGTGCTGTTGGATGTCATGATGAGTTCCGCTTCTTGTTCCGCTGGTTTCTCAGTGCGCCGGGTTCAGGTTGAGGCGCCGCCGGGACCGGCTGCGGCCCGCTCCATACGCGCGACCTCCCGTTTGACCTCCTGCGCGGCCTGGGCGGCGGCGCGGGAGCGCTCGAGGCGCTGCTGCCCCTGATCGAGCATGACGGCCAGGCCAATCACCAGGCCCTTGAGGAAGGTCTGCCAGAACGAGGACACACCCACGAGCACTAGACCGTCGTTCAGGAAACCGATGACGAAGGCACCGATCAGGGCACCCTTGACATCCCCACGGCCGCCCGCGAGCGAGGCCCCGCCGATGACGACGGCGGCGATCGCGTTCATCTCATAGGTCTCACCGGCGGCCGGCGCGGCGGCGGTGAGTTCGGAGGCGATAATGAGGCCGGCCAACGCGGCCATGCAGCCGGAAACCATGTACACCCGCATCTTGACGCGTTTAACGGGCACGCCGGACAGTTCGGCAGCGCGTTCATTGCCACCGACGGCGTATAGCCAGCGGCCGAAGGGAGCGCGGGCAACGACCAGGGCGACGACGATCGCGAAGATGATCATCAACCACACGCTGGTGGGCAGTCCGAGCGGCCGGGAAACACCCAAGAAAGAGAATCCGGTGTTGCCGAATGCCTCCTCGCCCGCCAAGTCGGGGTAGGTGGCGCCCTTGGAGATCAGCAGGGCCGCTCCGCGCGCCATATACATGGTGCCCAGGGTGGCGATGAAGGGGGCGACGTTGAACCTGGTGATCACCAGCCCGTTGAGCGCGCCGACGCAGGCGCCCATCACCAGGGCGACTATGACTACTACCAGCACCGAGGGATAGGCATTGATGTCGAAGACCGAAAGGTGCATGCCTTTCAGCATGACGCCGGCGATCACTCCTGACAGGCCGACGATCGAGCCGATGGACAGGTCTATGCCCCCGGTGAGGATGACCAGCAGCATGCCCAGGCTGAGCAGCGCGTTGTAGGCGACGTGTTTGGTCATGGTCACCAGGTTGGTGGCGGTGAGGAAGGAATCGGACAGCGATGCGAAGATGATTATCAGTACGAGCAGGGCGATGAAGGCGCGCTGCGCCATTAGGAACTCGCCGACGCTCCGATTGCCTATGCGCAGGCCGGATTTCTGAGTGGATGCGGATGTCATGCTCGGTCCTCGTCCTTCGCGTGATTGGCCGCGGCGTCGTCTACGCTCGCGGCCGAGTCGTCTTTAGTGGTTATCTGTTCGCCGGTCGCGGCCATGACCTGGTCACGGGTGGTGGTGCGCGGGTCGAAGTCGGCCACGATGCGTCCACGGGCCATGACGATCAGGCGGGTGGAGGCGCCCAACGCCTCGGTCAGCTCGGAGGTGGCGAACAGGACGCCGACCCTGGTTCCCGCCACCTCGGCCATGGTGGAGAAGATGTCCGACTTGGCGCCGATGTCGATTCCGCGCGTGGGCTCGTCCATGAGCAGCATGCGGGGTGCGGTCATCAGCGTCTTGGCGATGACGACCTTCTGCTGATTGCCGCCGGACAGGGAGGTGATGCCGATGTTCGGAGACTCGGCCTTGATGCGCACGGCCTCAATGCCGTGCCTGACCTCCTTGGCCTCCTGTTTACGCTTGACCTGTCCGCCGCGGGTCAGCACGCGCAACGCGGCCAGGCTCATATTGCGCCCCACGCTCATGAGTTGGACGATGCCGTCGGCCTGCCGGTCCTCCGGGGACAGGACGAGCCCGGCGTCGATCCGCTCACCGATGGGCGCGCGGGAGACGTCCCGCTCGTCGAGCAGAATCCGACCGGAGACGGCGGTGTGCCGCCCGGCGAGCGTCTCCAACAGCTCGGTGCGCCCGGCACCCATGAGCCCGTAGATGGCGACGATCTCGCCCTCACGCACGGTGAGCGAGAGATTGTCGACGGCGATGCGCGACGGGTTCGCCGGGTCCGGCACCACCAGGTTCTCTATCTTCAGGATCGGTTCGCCGGGCGTGGAGGTGATGGCGGTGAACAGGTCGGACTGGTCGCGTCCGGCCATGGTCTTCACGATCCAGGGCAGGTCCACGTCCGCCATGGGCGCCGTGGCCACGTGTCGGCCGTCGCGCAGGATGACCGCGGTGTCTGCGATCTCCAGACATTCGTCCATGTGGTGGGAGATGTAGACGATGGCGACGCCGTCAGCGGTCAGCTCCCGGATGATGCGGAAGAGCACCTTGACCTCGGTGGCGGACAGCGCGGAGGTGGGTTCATCCATGATGAGCACGCGCGCCCCCTCCACCAGGGTGCGGGCGATCTCCACGAGCTGCTGCTGCCCCAGGCGCAGGTCGCCCACGAGGGCGTCGGGGTCGATCGGCTCCTCCAGGCGGGCCAGTGCCGCGACGGCCCACTCGCGCTGCCGTGAACGGGCGATACCGGTGGGCGAGACGAGCTCACGCCCCAGGAAGATGTTGTCCACCACCGACAGGTTGGGGCACAGGTTGAGTTCCTGGTGGACGATGGCGACGCCGTGAGCCACGGCGTCGGTGGGGTCGGCGAAGGTGATGGGCTCGCCGTCGAGCTCGATTGTGCCGGAGGTCGGCGGCTGCACTCCGGAGAGGATCTTCATCAGGGTGGATTTGCCGGCCCCGTTCTCTCCGATGAGGGCCACCACCTCACCCCGGTGAATCTCGAAGTCGACGCCGCGCAGTGCGTGCGTGGCCCCGAAGGCCTTGGTGATGTCGTGGCCGGCAAGGACGACGGGCGCGTTCTCGCTCGCGGTCATGACGCCGCCTTGATCGAGATTGGGGTGATGACGACGTGGGCGGGGTCGGAGTAGGCCAAGGCGCCGACCACCGTGATCTTCTGGCCGATCATGGCGGCCAGGTTGTTGTCGGCGAGCACTCCGTTCTTGAGGGGTTCATTCAGGGACAGCCCCACCTGTGCATAGTCGATCTGGTTCTCGAACATGTCGAAGGTGACCTCACCGGTGACGTCTCGCAGAGCGGTCCCCATGACGGCGGGGCCCGTCTGGACGGAGACGGTGACGCCGGCGGGGACACCGTCGACGGCGAGATCGACCTGCCCGAAACCGCCCTCCTGAACGGTGCCGGTGGCGGTCACGGCGAAGGTGTAGGCGGCCTCGCCGTCACGCTTACCGAGTTCCTCGCTGGTCGCCTCCTCGTCGGCCTGGAGGTCTTCTATCAGCGCCGCAAGATCGGTGGCGGTGTCATTGATGTAGGCGATGGTGGAGTCGTAGTGCTCGTTGGCGTAGGCAACCGGGTCCGTCGCTCCGGCCGTGAGTACGGCCTCGGCCTCCTTCGGCGTCATGAAGGTGGTGCCAAGGAAGCAGATGGCGAGTATCACCACCGCTACTACGGCCTTGACAACGCCGCCCCAGGGGCGTCCATCACGTGTCTGTCTGATTCGCGTCACCGCTTGAGCCTCCTCGCTCTGACGTGGCGGGTCAGGGCCGGCCCACCAGCGTTGACATATCCATTCATCCTCGAATGTCACTAACAGTATGGCGCTTGATCGTGTTTCTGTCAACCATGCGTCACTACCGAAAACAGGGCATCCGTACGACGCAGACCTGCCGGAGCGAGTCAGATCCCGATGGCCGAAATCGCGCCATAGGAGGCGGCCGCGCCCGCGGAGAGCACCGCCGTCGACCCCGCCCGCATGGCCTCGACCACCGCCCGCTCAAAGTTCAACCCAAGCGCCAGGGCGGCAGCCAGCGCGCCCACACAGGCATCCCCCGCACCGGTGGTGTCCACAACCGGCCCCGCGGAGACCGCCTCGACGTGGGCGCCCCGCGGACCGCCGTCGGCTACGGCGTCGTACCAGACGGCACCGGCGGCGCCGAGCGTGACCAACACGCGCCGCGGGCCGCGTTCGGCCAGACGCGCGGCTACGGCGAGAGCATCCTCGGCGCCGCTCGGGGCTGGGCGGCTGAGGACCAGACCGGCCTCGGTCTCATTGACTACGAGGATGTCAACCGCGGCCAGGTCGTCTGCGGCGATGTCGTAGACCGGTGCGAGGTTGAGGATCGTCGTCGCCCCGGCGTAGCGAGCGGAGGCGATGGCGGCGGTATTGGCCGCGGCGGGAATCTCACCCTGAAGCACAACCACGTCCCCCTCCCCGGGGGTCACCGCCCGGGCCGCCTGCTCGGAGTCGACCCGGCCGTTGGCGCCGGCGTCGATGAGGATGGTGTTCTCACCGGTGGCGGACACGGTGATGAAGGCGGAGCCGGTGGTCCCCTCGTCCACGAGTAGGCCAGTCACGTCGACGCCGTGACCGGCGAGTTCCTCGCGCAGGGCCGGGCCGGCGGCGTCGGAGCCGACGCGCCCGATGAAACGGGCACGGGCACCGGCGTGGGCGGCCGCAGCGGCCTGGTTAGCGCCCTTGCCGCCCAGGCGGTAGCTGAGCGAGCGGGCGGGCAGGGTCTCCCCCGGCTGGGGGAAGCGGTCCACGGTGACGGTGACATCCTGGTTGATCGACCCGATGACCACAACGCTTGCAGGCATGTCGTCTCCTTTGAGCATGTTCATCTCCTGGGAGATGGGTTGGATTGGGGTGTTCAAGGCTCTTTCAGGGCTCTCGGACCAGCTCGCCTCCAGAGCCGGCGCCCGTCGGGGGCGCCGCGGCCTCCACCATGGCCTCGGAGAAGCCGACCAGGTAGGTGGTGATCGCGGCCCCGAAGAAGGCGATCGCGCACGCGACCACGAATCCGCCGAATCCGGCACCCGCATAGGCGGGCATGGTCAGCAGACTGGTGGAGACCAGAGCCGAGGCCCCGGCACCGGAGGCGGCGACGATAGCGCCGGCGATCCCGGAGAAGATCGCGCCGATGATGAAGGGGCGCCGGTATTTGAGGTTGACACCGTATATGGCCGGCTCGGTGACACCGGCGAGCACGGCGGACAGTGAGGAGGAGCCGGCGATGCCCTTGAGTCCCCGGTTTCGGGTTTTCAGGAAGACGCCGAAGGCGGCGCCCGCCTGCGCCATGTTATTGGGGCCGGTTATGGTGAACAGAGTGTCGCGCCCGTACAGGCCGAGGTTCTGGAAGACGATGGGAACGAAGCCGTAGTGGACTCCGAACATGACCGCCAGGGGCCAGATCGCGCCGAGCAGCAGGCCGGCGACAATCGGACTGAGGGAGACGAGCGATTGATATCCGGCGGCGAGCCCATTTCCGACCGCCGTGGCCACCGGGCCGATGGCCAGGTAGGTCAATGGGACGACGACGATGAGCGTGACCAGCGGGATGACGATGTTACGGATGGCCACAGGCACGATCCGGCGCAGCCATCGCTCCAACCAGGACTGCCCGTACACGGCCACGATGATCGGCAGCACGGAGGAGCGGTATGCCACCAGCGTCACTGGGACACCCAGGAAGGTGAGCGCGGTACCGTCCTCATAGGCCGCCACCGTGTCCGGATAGACCAGTGCTGCGGCGATCGCCATGGAGACGAATGGGGTCGCGTTGAACTTCTTGGCGGAGGTGTAGGCCAGGAACATCGGCAGGAACTGGAAGATGCCATCACTGGCCGCATACAGGATGCGGTAAGTACCCGAATCCTCCGTGAGCCAGCTGAGCGTGATGGACAGGATGCACAGGCCCTTGAGCATGCCGGCCCCGGCCATGGCCACGATCAATGGGGTGAAGATCGAGGCGATCACGTCGACGGCTGCGGCCATACCACGGGGCTGCTGCGCACCCGGATCGGCATCCGGGCCCGCCCCATCTGAGGCGCCTCCACCTGCCTGAGCATTGACATCGGCGCCTTCGCTCCCGACGCCGGCGGCACGGGCGTGGACCCCTTCCAGGCCCATGAGCGCCTCATACACCTCCGGGACGCGTTGGCCTACAACCACCTGCGTCTGTCCGCCGGCGTTCATTGCGGTCAGGACGCCGTCAACCTGCGCCAGGGCCGTGAGGTCGGCCCGGGTGACATCCGCCAGGACGAAGCGCAGGCGCGTGGCGCAGTGGGTCACGCTGCGCACATTCTCGGCTCCGCCCACCAGTTCCAGGACGGTACGGGCCGTGGTCTCGGCATGCTCCAGGGTCGACGACATCATGCCTCCTTGCATGTACATTCATTGCCGAATGCAGTCACTTTACGGCTGTGAGCCGCGTGAGTCAATGGCTGCTCGAAGGATCTGTGCGCTCCTGGGTGGGACGGCGCCCCCAAATCCGACCGATGACGCACCGCAGAAATGACCACCTATGCGAGTTTGCAGTCGGCACGTGGCGGGTCCGTTCCGCTTCCGCGGTGGGCGGGGGCGTCCCGGCTTCTCCGCCGCCGTCAGACAGCATGCGCATCCTCCCGGTCGACCGCGCCGTGGATCTGCGCCTGAGCCGTCCAATCCGTTCCATCGCGCCCACATTGTCACAAACGGTTACAAACGAGCCCGAGGCGCTGGCCCACGACTCACGAAACGTTGGAATCATGCGGCTGCAAAATCCCAGCGGGGCACCGAATCCGGCGTTCGTCACCGTTTCGGACAATGCTGGTCACCAAACGCCCCGTTCTCAGTTCTCCTCTTCGACCGCCCGACGCCGAGCCCTGCCATCAACACTACCGGCAGACTCAGCCCTTCACCGCCCCGGAGAAGGCGCCAGAGACGAAGTAGCGCTGGAACAGCAGGTAGACGATCAGCACTGGAATCGCCGTCATAATGATGAAGGCGTTCAGTGGCCCGTAGTCGGTGCCGTGCTGGGCGGAGAAGTTCTGTACGGCCAGCGGGATGGTCGCCATCGAGCCGGACTGCAGGATTGTGGACGCCATGGCGTACTCGTTCCAGGTGGACACGAAGTCCAGGACAAACAGAGCAGCCAACGTCGGTTTGATCAGCGGGCAGCAGATCTGCCAGAAGATGCGGAAGGTGGAGGCGCCGTCGAGCCGGGCGGACTCCTCGACCTCATCGGGGATCGCCCGGAAGGAGCCGTAAAGCATGAAGACCTGGTAGGGCACGCCGAAGGCGAGATACGGCAGGATCAGGCCCACATAGGTGTCCAGCAGGTCGGCTTTCAAAAGCAGCTGGAACATGGGCCCGAGAGCCACCTGGATGGGCACCATGGAGCCGACCGCGAAGACGGCGACCGTCCACTTGGCCCGCCGCATGTGGATGCGGGCCAGTGCGTAGGCCGCGAGCGCCGCCAGCAGCAGCCCCAGCGGAACCTTGATGACCGATACCAGCAGGCTGTTGGTGCCGCTGATCCACAGATCACCGGTCTCGACGGCGTCGGCGTAGTTACTCCAGAGCCACTGGGCAGGCAGGCCGAGCGTGGAGCCGCTCGCCAGATCCGCTCGGCTCTTGAAGGAGGTCAGCATCATTACCACGAACGGCACGAGCCAGAACGCCGCCGCGATGAGCAGCGCCGCCCACAGTCCGATGGTGACCCAGTCGCGCGGCGGACGGTTCGGCGCAGCGGCCGCACCGTCGTCGAGACCGGCGGCGGTGCGGGCAACGGGAATGGCGGTCATCTCAGTCCTCCCCCTTCATGGACCAGGCCAGGTAGGGGATCACCAGGCACAGTGAGAGAATCAGCAGGACGGTGGCGACGGCGCCGCCGGCCCCGAAGTTGTGGTTCGAGAAGGACTGCTGGTAGGACCACAGGGCGAGGACCTGACTTGACTGTGCGGGCCCTCCCCCGGTCATGCCGACTACCAGGTCGTACACCTTCAGCGAGTTGATAATGGTCAAGATGATGACGACGACGGTCGTCGGCCGCAGGGCGGGCCAGGTCACGTTGCGGAAGACCTGCCAGCGGCCGGCTCCATCGACTCTGGCCGCATCCACGAGTTCCGCGGGAACCGACTGCAGCCCGGCGAGAAAGAGCACCATGTTGAAACCGACCCCCTGCCAGATGGAGGCGACAAAGATCGAGTACAGGGCGGTGCGCGGATCTCCCAGCCATTCATGGGCCAGTCCGCCCAGGCCGATTGCTTCGAGCACCTGGTTGATGACACCCATGGTGGGGTTGTAGATCCACCGCCAGATCGCCGCCACCGTGATGGAGGCGAATACGCTCGGGATGTAGAAGATGGAGCGGAAGGCGTTGCGCCCCCAGATGCGCTGGTTGAGGGCGAGCGCCATGAGCAGGGACGCCACCATGGGGATGGCCACCGACAGCGCCACCCAGATCATTGAGTTCTTGAGGGCAGTCCAGAAGACCGTGTCCTGGGTGAGCAGGTACCGATAGTTCTTGAGCCCGACGAATTCCTGGGCGGCATTGGCATAGCCGGACCAGGAGAAGAAGGACAGCCGTACCGAGTCGATCATCGGATACAGCAGGAATACGCCGTACAGCAGGGCCGCCGGGGCCAGGTAGGGCACGGAGCGCAGCACGCGATGCTGCTTGCCGGCCCGTGCAGGCGCTGAAGCCGCTTGAGCTGTTGCCATAAGATGTTCTTTCGCTGAGGTGATGGGCGGACAGGAGCCCGAACCGGCCCGACCGTCCGCACAGCACAGGCCGGTCAGGAGTTGGCGTCGATGAACTTCTGCATGGCGGGGCCGGCCTGATCCGGGGCCATGTCGCCGATGAGAACGGAGTTCTGAATACGCCAGTACTCGGTCGTCTCATCCAAGCTGAGGGCTTGATCGAAGTTGTTGTACATCTCCTCCGAGGACTCCAGGATTGGGGGCCACAGCGCGGCCCCAACAGCGGCAGCGCCACCTGACGGAAGGTACGCAGCTCACTCGCGCCGTCGATCCGGGCCGCCTCGAGCAGCTCGGTGGGCACGGCATCGCGGGTGAACTGCCACATCAGGTACAGCCCGAAGGGGGAGATCAGCGAGGGGATGATCACCGACCAAGGGGTGTTGGTCAGCCCCGGCTTGGCGAACATCAGGAAGGTGGGTACCGCCAGGGCCGTTCCCGGGACCGCGACCGCACCAATGACGATGGCGAAGATGGCGTTCTTGCCCGGGAAGTCGAATTTGGCCAGGCCGTACCCGGCCAGCACCGAGAGCAGCACGGAGCCGCCGGCGCCCAGGACCACGTACATGAGCGTGTTCAGGAACCAGCGCACGAACTGGCCGTCGTTGTAGGTGAGTGTCTCGCGGATGTTGTCCCACAGAGCGAAGTCGTGTCCGAACCACAGTCCGAAGGTGGAGAAGAGATCCCCCTGGGTCTTGGTGGAGGAGATGAACAGCCACAGCAGCGGCAGGTAGGTGTAGATGAGCATCAGGCCCATCACGACGGTCAGTAGCCAACTCTTGCGGGGGTTCTCAAGGTTGTAGCCGCGGTAGGCGACGGGCGCCCGGTTGGTCTTCTTTCTCATGATTCAGTTCCCCCGATTCCCGCGCAGCTGGACGAGGTAGGCCACGGCCATGGTGATCAGTCCCATGACGATGGCGACGGTGGCCGAGTAGTTGTACTGCTGGCCGGCGAAGGAGAGGTTGTAGGCGTAGTAGTTCGGCGTGTAGTAGGTGGTGATAGCGTTCGGCGCCAGGTTCTGCAGAATCGAGGGCTCGTTGAACAGTTGGAACGAGCCGATGATGGAGAAGATCGTGGCGATTCCTAGAGCGCCGCGCAGGGCCGGGATCTTGATGGCGGTGATGATGCGCCACTCGCCGGCACCGTCGATGGCTGCGGCCTCGTACAGGCTGTGCGGGATGGTCTTGAGCGAGGAGTAGAAGATCAGCATGTTGTAGCCGACGAACTCCCAGGTGACGATGTTGCCGATCGAGATCAGGATGATGTTCGCGCCCAGTGGGTCGGGGATGGTGACGCCGAGCAGGTCGGACAGCGACCTTATCAGGCCGAAGCGGTTGCCGTACATGAAGCCCCACATCAGGGCGGCGACGACGGCGGGAACGGCGTAGGGCAGGAAGATGGAGATGCGGAAGAAGGCCGTGCCGTGGAGTTTCAGGGAGTCGATCGCCAAGGCCGCCAGCAACGACAACGTGAGCATGATGGGCACCTGCACCACGAGGAATAGGGCGACGCGGCGGAATGCCTCCCAGAACTGCGGATCGGCCAGGAGCTGGGTGTAGTTGTCCAGACCTACGAACTGGTCGCCGCCGACCATGCGGTTCTGGAACAGGCTCAGCCAGATCGAGTAGCAGATGGGTGCTAGGAAGACGAAGGCGAAAACCACCATGAAGGGTCCCACGAAGCCCCATCCGGTCCAACCGCGTTTGGGACGCCTGGTAGGAAACTGCGTATGGGCTGCGGCACCTGGCGTGCGCGCTGCGGTGGGGATCACCGACATGCTTGTCCTTCCGTCTCTGCACTGAGCGGAGTGGGATGGGGAGTTGGGATGCTTGCGTAAACACCCGCCGCGGCACGCGCCCTCAAGCGCGGCAGTTTCCACAACATCGGCGTGGTCATGTTCGATCTTACGGCCACGGGCAACACCTCCACCCTGGCCGCGATCACCGAATCCGCATCCGCGCACGGCTACACCGTCACCCTACTAGCCCCGCAGGCCCGCACCACCGCCTCGGTCTCCGGCGCCTTCGACCGCCTGCACGAACTCGCGGTGGACGGGGTCATCCTGGTGATGGAGTCCATGCCCGATGCCCAGGACGGATCCGAGTTCGTCCTACCCGACGTCGAGCATCTCGTCGTCGTCGACTCCGCTCTGGGGCCCAACCACGCCGTGATCGACACCGATCAGACCGCCGGCACCCGGAGCGCCGTCGAGCATCTGCTGGCGCTGGGCCACCGGACCGTACACCACATCACCGGCCCGGCCCACTCGTATTCCGCGCAGCGCCGCGAGCAGGCCTGGCGGGAGGTGCTCACCGAGGCCGGGCGGCGGGTGCCCGAGCCCGCCCGCGGGGACTGGTCTGCCGACTCCGGCCGCCAGGCCGCACGCACCCTGCTGGAGGATCCGGACTGCACCGCGGTCTTTTGCGCGAACGACGAGATGTCGCTCGGACTACTTCACGCAGCACAAGACATGGGCCTGCGAATACCGGAGGATCTGTCGGTCATCGGTTTCGACGACATCCCCCTGGCGGCCGACTTCGCTCCCCCGCTGACAACCGTGCACCAGGACTTCGCCGGCCTGGGCCGGGCGTGTATAACTCGCCTGGTGCGCATGATGAGCACCGGGGTGGCCGAGACCGGCCAGGAGCTGGTGCCGACGTCGCTGGTGCTGCGGACATCGACGGCGCCGCCTCCGCGGCGTTCTTGAACCGGCAGCCATCACAGGGAACGGCAACCACCCCAAACCGCAAAGAGCCACTAATCGGCGAGGAGAGACCCGTGCGCAAGGGGTGGTCGGCGGCCACTCCGGCGGCCGACCACCCCTTGCCGTCTCAACGGCGGGTTCGCCGCCCCGTCATGCGGCACTGCGGCGCTTGCCGACGATGTCCACGGCGACGGCGAGCACCAGCACCAGGCCCTTGATGGCTTGCTGCCAGGCGGAGTCGACGGCCATGATGGACAACCCCATGTTGAGCACTCCCATGATCAGCGCACCGATGATGGCACCGGACACCCGGCCCACACCGCCGGATACGGCTGCGCCGCCAATGTAGGCCGCCGCAATCGCATCCATCTCATACAGGTTGCCGGCGGTGGAGACGGCCGCACCGGCCCGGGATGTGGTCACGATCGCCGCCAGCGCGGCGAGGAACCCCATGTTCACGAACACCAGGAAGTCAACCCGTTTGACGTTCACACCGGACAACCGCGCCGCCTTGAGATTGCCGCCGACGGCGTAGATGTGACGCCCGAATACACTCTTGTTCATCACGAAGGAGTAGATGAGAATCACCGTGCCCACGATCACCAGGACTATCGGGGTGCCTCCGGCCGAGTATGCCAGCAGCATGGTGAAGAACCCGATGGCGGCGGCGAAGACCACCAGGCGCAGCGCGACCACGCCCATGGCGTCGACCGCACGCCCCGCCGCACGGTTGCGGCGGCGAGCACGCAACTGGGTGAACACCAACCCGGCGATGGCGACCACACCGATGAGGATGGTTACGCCGTCATAGTTCTTGAAGTACCCCAGCCAGGCGGGCAGCGAACCGTTGGCGATGGACACGAAGCTGCCTGGAAGCCCGGAGACCGTACGCTGAACCAGAACCACGGTGAGCCCCCGGAAGATGAGCATGGAGCCCAGGGTCACGATGAAGGCCGGGATCTCCATGATCGCCACCCAGAAGCCCTGCCAGCAGCCGATGAGCAGGCCGATGGCGATGGCCACCAGTACTGCCAGCGGCCACGGCACCCCGGAGTTGACCACCAGCAGGCCGATGACGCCGCCCACGAATCCGACGATCGAGCCGACCGACAGGTCGATGTGTCGGGCAATGATGATCATGACCATGCCTACGGCCAGGATCATCACGTAGGCGTTCTGCTGGATTAGGCTGGCGACGTTGTTGGGGGCCAGCAGCAGTCCGCCGGTGAGGAACTGGAAGAAGATGATGATGGCCACCAGGGCTGCCAGGATCCCGTACTGGCGCAGATTGCGGCCGAGGGATTCACGCAGTTTGGCGCCGGTTGCGCTGGTCTGGTTCATCGGTCCGCACCTTCCCGGTCCGCGAGTGACACAGGCACCTGGGCATCAGTGTCCTTCTCAATGGTCATCAGTTTCATGAGGTTCTCCTGAGTTGCCTCGGCCCGGGGCAACTGCCCGGTAATACGGCCTTGGCTCATCGTGTAGATGCGGTCGCAGATCCCCAGAAGCTCGGGCAGCTCTGAGGAGATGACGAGGACGGCCTTGCCGGCGTCCGCGAGCTGGTTGATGATCTGGTAGATCTCGTACTTGGCGCCGACGTCGATACCACGGGTGGGCTCATCAAGGATGAGCACATCGGGATCGGAGAACATCCACTTGGCCAGGACGACCTTCTGCTGGTTGCCTCCGGACAGGGATCCGACCGGGGTGGACAGCGAGGCCGTCTTGGTGCGAAGTTCGCGCCGATAGCGTTCGGCCACCTCCTCCTCCGCGGCGTCGTCGACGATGCCGCGGGAGGAGACCTTGCCCAGGGCGGCGGCGGTGGTGTTGGTCTTGACGTCCTGGATCAGGTTCAGTCCGAGCACCTTGCGGTCCTCAGTGACGTAGGCCAGACCGTTGTCGATCGCCTGCCGCACCGTGGCCGTGGATATCTCCTTGCCATCCTTGTATACGGTCCCCGAGATGTCGGTGCCCCAGGAGCGGCCGAACAGACTCATGGCCAGCTCGGTGCGGCCGGCCCCCATCAGACCGGCCAGACCCACGATCTCGCCGCGTCGCAGGCTCAGGGCAGCGTCGGATACGACGGCGCGCGCGGTGTCGATGGGGTGGTGCACCGTCCAGTGGCTGATACGGAGCACCTCCTTCCCCACCTGCGAGGTGTGCTCGGGGAAGCGACTGGACAACTCGCGTCCCACCATCAGGCGGATGATCTCGTCCTCGTCAATGGCGTCGACGCCGTGCAGCGGGGCCGTCTGGACCGTGCGGCCGTCCCGGATGACGGTGGTGCGGTCGGCGATGCCCGCCACCTCCGCCAGTTTGTGGGAGATCATCACCATGGTGATACCCCGCTCGCGTAGACCTCGCATGAGGTCGAGCAGGTGGGCGGAGTCGTCGTCGTTGAGGGCGGCCGTGGGCTCATCGAGGATGAGCAGACGCACGTCCTTCGACAGCGCCTTGGCGATCTCAACCAGCTGCTGCTGGCCGACGCCGAGGTCGGCCACCCGCGTCTGTGGCCGAATGTCAAGACCGACCTCATCCAACAGTGCGGCTGCGGCCTCATTGGTGGCATCCCAGTCGATGAAGCCACGGGTGGATTTCTCGTTGCCCATGAAGATGTTCTCCGCCACCGACAGGTAGGGGCTGAGAGCCAGTTCCTGGTGAATGATGACCACGCCGACGGCCTCGGAGTCCCGGATGGAGCGGAACTCGCGGACCTGACCGTCGTAGTAGATGTCGCCGTCGTAGGTGCCGCGCGGCCACACCCCGGACAGCACGTTCATCAAAGTGGATTTGCCGGCGCCGTTCTCCCCGCACACGGCGTGGATCTCGCCGCGGCGCACCTCCAGGTTGACATCATCCAGGGCCTTGAAGTCACCGAAGGCCTTGGTGATGTGGCGCATCTCGAGGATGGTGTCGGCCCCCATCACAGCCCCACCTCCACCGCGGTGTAGTAGCCGGAGTCGACCAGGACCTCCTGGACGTTGTCGGCGTCGACAGTCACCGGGTCCAGCAGGTAGGAGGGGACCACCAGTCGGCCGTTGTCGTAGGACTCGGTGTCATTGACCTCGACCTCCTGACCCCGGGCTATCTGGTCGACCATGGTGGCGCAGCGCTCCCCCAGCAGGCGGGTGTCCTTGAAGA
>NZ_JAUMUL010000118.1 GCF_030530635.1 Actinomyces sp. | reverse complement strand
ACCAGCGACCTCATCCTTATCAGGGATGCGCTCTAACCAACTGAGCTATAGGCCCTTGCGACGCGGAAGAGACTAGCCCACCGAGTCACCAACAGCCAAATGCGATCACTCATCCGCGAGTGTGAGATGAACCCCACCGACGAGCGCCGCCGTGATGTTGTACAGGAACGCGCCAAGAGTGGCCAGCGCGGTCGTCAGGATGATGTTGACGACGGCGATGACAGTGGCCATGGAGATGGCGCGGGAGAACTTCATGTACTCGATCAGCGCCGAGTAGGCGTTGTTGGTGGAGTCCATGACGGTGCCCACCAGATCCTGGATGGTGGAGAACACGTGCATGGCATCCAGCATGAACCACACGAAGGCGGCGGCCACCACCACCATGACGCCGGCGGCCACACTCAGCAGGAATGAAGCCTTCATGACCGACCAGGGGTCGATACGGGTCAGCGCCAGCCTCACCCGACGTGGGCCGGCGATGGTCTTGGTCTGTGTTGGACTGTGCTGCTGGTCTCCGGACGCGGCCGCTGGGGGCGCGCTCGGGGACGCGTTCTGTCCGCCCGTCGCGGGCGGGAACGACTCCGGCTGGCTCATGCCTGGACCTCACTCTCGTCGTTCTCAGACGATACCGTGTCCGTGCCCTCGCTCGCAGCGTCCACCCCGGTGTCTGTCACGACGCTTTCAACGCCGGCCTCGTCAGCGGACGCCGCCGAGTCGGCTGATCCGTCCACCTGCTCCGCCAATTCCTGCTCGGGGTTACGGGCGACGGCGATGATGCGGTCACCGGCGTCGGGCTTGGCGAAGGTGACACCGCGGGTGTTGCGGCCGGTGCGGGACACCTCGGCGACGGCGCTGCGCACCACCTTGCCGGAGGCCATGATGCACAGGACCTCGTCAGTGGGGGCGGTGGTCAGGGCGCCTACAAGGTCGCCGCGCTCCTCCACCAGATTCGCGACCTTCACACCCAGGCCTCCACGTCCCTTCACCGGATAGCCGGTGGCCAGGGTGCGTTTGGCGTAGCCGCCCTCGGTCACCACGAACAGGTCGGCGTCCTCCCAGGCCGGGTCCACCACGTCCATAGCCAGTAGGGCATCGCCGTCACGGAAACGCATGCCGGTCACGCCGCTGGTGGCGCGGCCGGTGGGACGCAGCACACCGTCGTCGGCGGTGAAACGCAGGGCCTGCCCGTGCCGGGAGACCAGCAGCAGGTCCTGCCCGGCCGATAGCAGCGCCGCAGAGACCAGCTCGTCAGGGTTGCCCTCGGCGTCCTCACGCAGGTTGATGGCGATCAGTCCGGCCGAGCGGTTGGAGTCGTACTCGGCCAGGCGGGTCTTCTTGACCAGGCCGCGACGGGTGGCGAGCACCAGGTAGTCGGCCTGGTTGTAGTCGCCCAGCTCCATCACCTGGGCGATCTCCTCGTCCGGCTGGAAGGCCAGCAGGTTGGCCACGTGCTGCCCCTTGGCGTCACGGCCGCCCTCGGGCAGCTCATAGGCCTTGGCCCGGTAGACGCGGCCGAGGTTGGTGAAGAACAGCAGCCAGTTATGGGTGGAGGTGACGAAGAAATGGTCGACGACGTCGTCCTCGCGCAGGGCCGCACCACGCACTCCCTTGCCGCCGCGGTGTTGGGAGCGGTAGGCGTCGGTGCGGGTGCGTTTGGCGTATCCGGAGCGGGTGATGGTGACGACGACCTCCTCCTCGGGGATCAGGTCCTCGGCGCTCATCTCCCCATCGAAGGGGAGGATCCTGGTGCGGCGCTCGTCGCCGTACTTGTCGACGATCTCCGCCAGCTCCTCGGAGACAATGCGGCGCTGGCGGGCGGGGTCGGCGATGATGTCCTTCAAATCGGCCACGCGCGCGGTCAGCTCGTCGGACTCCTGCTGAATCTTCAGGCGCTCCAGGGCGGCCAGACGGCGCAGCTGGAGGGAGAGGATGGCTTCGGCCTGGGCCTCGTCGACACCAAGCAGCTCCATCAGTCCGGTGCGCGCCTCCTCGGTGGTGGGCGAGCGGCGGATCAGGGCGATGACGGCGTCCAGAGCGTCGATGGCCTTGAGCAGTCCGGCGAGGATGTGCAGGCGCTCCTCGGCCTTGCGCAGTCGGAACTTCGAGCGGCGCACAATCACGTCGATCTGGTGGTTCACCCAGTGACGCACGAAACCGTCCAGGGACAGGGTGCGGGGCACTCCGTCCACCAGGGCGAGCATGTTGGCGGGGAAGTTGTCTTGCAGCTGGGTGCGCTTATACAGGTTGTTCAGGACGACCTTGGCGACCGCGTCGCGCTTGAGGACGATGACTAATCGCTGACCGGTGCGGCCGGAGGTCTCATCCCGGATGTCGGCGATGCCGGTGATATGGCCGTCACGCACCAGCTGGGCGATTTTATCGGCGAGGTTGTCGGGGTTGACCTGGTAGGGCAGCTCGGTCACCACCAGGCACTGGCGGCCCTGGATCTCCTCGACGTTGACCACGGCCCGCTGGGTGATGGAGCCGCGGCCGGTGCGGTAGGCGTCCTCGATGCCGCGACGCCCCAGGATGGTGGCTCCGGTGGGGAAGTCGGGGCCGGGGATGCGCTCAATCAGCGCCTCCAGCAGCTCTTCACGGGAGGCGTCGGGGTGGTCCAGGAACCATTGGACGCCGCTGGCGACCTCACGCAGGTTGTGCGGGGGGATGCGGGTGGCCATGCCCACCGCGATGCCCTCCGAGCCGTTGACCAGCAGGTTGGGGAAGCGGGCGGGCAGGATGACGGGTTCTTGGTTACGGCCGTCGTAGTTGTCCTGGAAGTCGACGCTCTCCTCTTCGATGTCCCGGACCATCTCCATGGCCAGCGGCGCCATCTTGCACTCGGTGTACCGGGGGGCGGCCGGGCCCAGGTTGCCGGGGGTGCCGAAGTTGCCCTGCCCGGCCACCAGCGGGTAGCGCAGCGACCACCACTGCACCAGGCGGGCGAGTGCGTCGTAGATGGCGGCGTCGCCGTGGGGGTGGTAGTTACCCATGACCTCACCAACCACGCGGGAGGACTTGGAGAAGGATGCGGTGGGGCGGTAGCCGCCGTCGTACATGGCGTACAGGACGCGGCGGTGAACCGGCTTGAGTCCATCGCGCACGTCGGGCAGGGCGCGCCCGACGATGACGCTCATGGCGTAGTCGAGGTAAGAGCGCTGCATCTCCATCTGGAGGTCGACCGGGTGGATGCGGTCCCCGGTCGCCTCGACAGCGGGAAGCTCGGTGGTCTCGTCGCTCACGGAATTCCTTTGCTCATGGGATAACTGCAGATGCGGTGTGGCTCGGGTGGGGCCCAGGCGGGCCGGCGGCGCGGGTCCGGACGGCGCGGAGGACCGCGCGGCGCCCCCGATCGGGCCCGGATGCCCGCCTAGATGTCCAGGAAGCGGACGTCGGCGGCGTTGCGCTGGATGAAGGAGCGGCGCTG
Organism: Actinomyces sp.; assembly: GCF_030530635.1. GTDB lineage: Bacteria > Actinomycetota > Actinomycetes > Actinomycetales > Actinomycetaceae > Actinomyces. The sequence continues at coordinate 407 of NZ_JAUMUL010000118.1, read as the reverse complement.
CTCGACGTCGTCCCCCATCAGGATGGAGAAGGTCTCGTCGGCGTCGGCGGCCTCGTCGAGGGTGACCCGCTTGAGGATCCGGTTGGCCGGATCCATGGTGGTCTCCCACAGCTCGTGGTCGTTCATCTCGCCCAGGCCCTTGTAGCGCTGGATACCGCCCTCCTTGGGCAGGCGGCGCCCGGCCTCCGCGCCGGCGGCCAGCAGCTGGTCGCGCTCGGCGTCGGAGTAGGCGAACTCGTGCTCGGCACCAACCCATTTCAGGCGGTACAGGGGCGGCATGGCGATATAGGTGTGCCCCTGCTCGATCAGCGGCCGCATGTAGCGGAACAGTAGGGTCAGCAGCAGGGTGGCGATGTGCTGGCCGTCGACGTCGGCGTCGGCCATGATGACGATCTTGCCGTAGCGCA
>NZ_JAUMUL010000045.1 GCF_030530635.1 Actinomyces sp. | reverse complement strand
CCGATGCCCCCTTCCGCGCCACGGGAACCGCCCGCGTCGAGGCGGATGAACGGGCCGTGTGCTCGCGCGTGGTCGGTACAGGAGTACTCCCCTGGCCCGAGATTCTCGGTGCGCTCATCACCACCGGCTATGACGGCGCCCTTTCGCTCGAATACGAGTACCGCTGGCACCCCCAAGACCTGCCCGAACCCGCCGTCGGCTTCGCGCAGTCCGCAATCAATCTCAACAAGATTCTCAAGGAGGCAAACGCATGAGCAACGCCCTTCGCGTAGGCGTCGTCGGCCACGGCAATATCGCCACCATCGCCCAGCTGCCAACGCTCGTCACTCGCGACGACGTCGAGACGGCTGCACTCGTCAGCATTAGCCCCGACCCCGAACCGGTGAAGCGCCGCTGGGGCTTCCAGAACGCCTACCCGACACTTGAGGCGGCGCTCGACGCCCAGGAACTCGACGCGGTCTTCGTCCTACCCCCCCCCGCTCCGAGCACCTCGCCATGGCCAAGACCGCGCTGGGCACGGGCTGGACCCGGAGGTTGCTGCCGGCTTAACGGTCTGGCTGAACTCGAAACCGGTTGACGACTACTTCCGAGTCTTCTCCGGCCATACCCAGGTCAACGCCGGAGATCTGCGGCAGATGCGGTTCCCCAGCCTGGACCAGCTGCGCCGACTCGGCGAAAGCACGCATGACCCTGAAGCCGCCTTATTCCGGAGGCCTTGCTGACGATCCGGCTCTACGGAACCCCCGGCTTCGGCCCCGCTATTGAAGAGTACGTCGCTGAGGCGGGCAGCCTCGCCGCCCTCGGCGTCGATATAGACCAGCACGGGAAGATGCCTGACCTCGTGGTCTACCAACCCGACAAGAACTGGCTGTTCCTGATGGAGGCGGCCTCGACCCGCGGACCCATGGATCACATCCGCTACCGCCAGCTGTCGGGCCTGTTCTCGGGCTCAACTGCCGGTCTTGTATACGTGTCCTGCTTCCCCGATCGCGCGGTGATGCGTAGGTTCCTCCCCGACCTGGCGTGGGAGACGAAGGTCTGGCTGGCATCCGAGCCCACCCATATGATTCACCTGAACGGGGAGAAGTTCTTGGGGCAGTGTTTGCGACAGGGGCGCACCATCACCGACGCTTAGCAGGCTGGAAGCATGCCCGCCGCGGAGGTATCTTAGGTTGAACTGGGACGCCTAACGAGTTGTGCCACCGCTTCGACATCGAGCCCCTGGATGTTTTCGACTCCGTGGCACCCGGCGAGACCATATCCTCCGACTCCACGCACGGGGCACATCCGGTCTATCCGGTAAAAAACCGCCTCAGCATCCTAACTACAATTCACTTAGGACAGAAACCCACAGGCATCCTTTTAATATATATACACTGCAGGAGACTAGCGGACGCGACTACTTCTAAGACAGTCGCATTTTCACCAGAGAATCGTTCCCCGATCGAGTACGAGCCAGACAGAGATACGGAGCACACAACGAGCGCCACACTGAGAAACATGGCAGAAATAGGAGAGCGCAAGACCACAACAAACCTTCCTCTTGGCTTGGATGAGTGAGTCCATCATGCCTCGCCGCGTATCGCGATATCCATACCGCGTAGGTCGATAGCATCCGGCTACTTTCGTAGCAGCCCCCTCCCAAAACCTAGGCCTGAAGAAGCATACACCTCCACCGAGCGGCGGACTCACCGCCCTAGCTAGGCACATCGCGCCACATGCTGCTTAGTGGTACGGTGAAAACCACAGTCCAACGTCCCCCGTCCTGGTTCACAACGAAATCTCCACCTAGAGTCTCTACCCGACGGCGGGCCCCCTCAAGGCCGATCCCCGACGAGAACACCGCGTCCTTGGAATGGTTAGCGGCTGCAGAGTTAGTCACCATGCACTCAAACACATCATCATTAATCTCAATTGCAACCAGAGCACGCCCGCTTGCGATGGTATATTTCGCCACATTGTTTACAAGTTCGTTGATCACACGAAGCACCTGCTGCCGTGTTCCCGGAGTGAAAACACCATCACCTTCTAACAGTTCGACACCTTTCACGTCAAACACAGAATCACGTTCCTCTAACACGCGCCGCACATCGGCAAGCACTTGCTCCATAGGCCGCGGCGAGGCAACGGACGAAAGCAGCACAACATCACCATTGTCCGCCGCGGTCATACTTTGCAGGCTACGCCGCAACTGGCCCACCGCTGCGCGCACAGGCTCGATCACCGCATTCAGCTCGCACACAAGATCAACATCGTCCGAACGGGCTATTCGCAATCGCTCTGCTGTCATCACCGCGTACACCAGATCAGCGGCCACCGTATCATGAAGTTCGGATGCGACGAGACGTCGCTGCTGAGCGAGCGCTTTACGCCGCCGCAACGAAGCATCGAAGACCCGCTTGCGCTGATAATGCAATAGTTCCCCGAATATGACGCACGGTACAGCTATAATTGCTGTCCAGACCAACGATGCACCAAACGCATCTCGCCTGCTGTCATAATAGACGATAATCGCCAGAGCGGCAGCACTATACCCATACACCAACGTCCTAGGAACCCCGCGAGCGAGAAGTATAGCTACGACACCCCAGATCGCCATCGACGCAATTAATCCAGTAGTCTGTGGAACTGCTGAAGCTGTACACGTCATTGCAAAGCTAACCGCAGCGCCCATACCGGAAGAGACCGACGTGAGGGGCAATGTCAGTGATGCCACGGCCGTCAACGCAAGAACCGCTGCTTCGCGAGGAGTTCCTAGATAAGGCGACAAGGCGACTAGGAACACCGCCACACCTAGGTGCAGCAGGTGCGTGCGCGGCGTGGGCCGCCATAGCCCAGCCTCGTCCTGTACAGGCAGGAGGGTTGAGTGTAACGAGGCGAGGGATGAACGTAGCGAAGATAACACAGGCACGGTAACAGCTCCCGGCGACGACGGGTTTACGACTACGCTTAGGGTATGCCTACTCCCGACACACTCCCAACGGAGGGATCCAGCGACACCCCCATCCGGGTGGTCGTGGTGGACAACGACGTGTACGTCCTGCACGCACTACGTGCCTACCTGGAGAGCACGCCCCAGATCGAGTTGCTGCGCACCTTCGAGTCCGCCACGGATGCGCTTCGTTTCCTACGCGGCAGGCGCGTCGATGTTGTGCTCACCGATGTACGTATGCCCGGAATGGACGGCCTCGAGCTGCTGTCACGCGTCAAACAGGAGTCTCCTGAGATAGCCGTGGTGGTCCTCACGGGCTTCGACGATGACACCGCCATGCTGACTGCGTTGGCCCAGCACGCCAACGGCTTCCTGTACAAGACCGATCAGCCAGACGAGGTTGTCCGTGCCATCGTCGCCGCCCACCACGGCGGCACCAGCATCTCCCCAGATGCTGCCTCCAGGTTGGTCTCCGACCACCTGCGCCCGGTGCGGCGAGGACGTGCTCCCGACGACGTTACCCGGGCGGAGCAGAACGTCCTGGATCTGCTGTGTGAAGGCATGTCCAATGCGGATATCGCTGAGAAACTGGTTATCGCCGAAAGCACCGTCAAGCGCCATGTGTCCAGCCTGCTGCACAAGTATGGTGTGAGTTCACGTCTCAGGCTCGTCGTTGAGGCGACTAAGGCCGAGCGACCGCAGTCCTGAGATCCGTTTTCACTACCGGAAAAGTCACCACCTGGCATACCTGCCCAGCCGGAGTGTCCCGGTGCCGTACCACGTGTTGCCTCCAGCAGCACGCGCCTGACACAACAGTGCACTGTTCCGCGTGGGACAACCGATCGGTGCGGCCATTGCCAATAGCTTGTCTTCCACCCGAGAGGCCGGCGTGCCGCGTGAGATCAATATGGCCGCCGCCGCAGCCACCTGCGGCGCGGCGTAGGACGTACCATTCACATGCCAGTAGTAGCGGCATGATTCAGCGGTCTGGTCGCATTCGGCGATGACCTCCGGGGACGTGGAACTGCCGTCGTCTGCGATCACGTTCGCCTTGCGGAGCAGGCTCTCGGGGACGGTGGTCAGGATGGCCGCATCCTGACCGTGTAGCAGGTCGTCCTCGTCATACCAGAGCGGCTCACCGCCAGGGGCAACAATGTCCACGGCGTGGCCGATGTTGGAGTAGCTCGCACGCTCCCCCGCCGTGTTGACCGCTCCCACTGTGATAACGGCGTCCGACTGGGCGGGCATCGTGACGCACCCTTCATTGACTTCACGCTTCCCCTGCCCGGACCGGCCTGAGCTGAACCGGTCGACGGTTCCGTGGTCGAGGTCGAATCCCTCGTTGCCGGCTGCCGCTATGAGGATGGTCCCGCGATCCACCGCATAGTTAAGCGCTGACTGGATCTTCTCCAGATCGGCGGCCTGCTGGGCGCGTTCCTCGGCGGTGTCGCCCGGGGCGTCGGTGCAGTATCGGAACCACGGGTCAGTGGTGAATGCCATGACCAGGATGTCCAGCTCGGCGTCCGTCCCGTAGCGGATCGCCTGGGATACCGCGTCGGCCGAGAAACTGCCGGTTGCGTCGCCCGCCTTCAGGCTGACCAGGTCGACTTCGGGCGCGGCTCCACCGATGCCGCGGCCGTCTCGTGCCGCCGCGATGATACCGGCAACGCCGGTGCCGTGACCGAGCGGGTCCACTCCGGGATCGGTACAGTCGGGGTCCAGGCCGCAAGCCTTATACGACAGGAAGGAGCGGCTGTCCTCGGTATTGTAGGCGGCGGCCAGTTCCGGGTGAGTGGCGTCGACACCTGTATCGATGACCCCCACCGCTACTCCGGCGCCGTCCCAAGGCCGGGCGCCGCGTTCATTCCAGTTCAGGTACCACTGCTGAGCTGCGAGCGGCTCGGCGCGACGTTGCGGACTCCATGGTGCGGCCGAGGCAAACGGCGTGATCACCAGCGCCAGCACGAGCGAGACCACGACCGTCGTTAGTGCGCGGAGCAACCGGTGTTTCCGCCGAGACGACGGCCTCTGCGAATTGGCCGTCACCATCGGGCGACCTCCTCATACAACTGCCGCACGGGCGCGGTGGTCAGTGCAACCTCGCCATTGTGCTCGATCCAGGACACGAAGCCAGCCTCACCACTGTAGGGCGCGCGCTCTCTACCAATCACCAGATCGATGATGTGGCCCTGGCGTCTGGCGGCGAGGACAACGGCGGCGTCGCGTTCCACGTCCCCGACGAGTTCGCGTCCTTCCTTCTGCAGCAGGTCGCGCAGGCGCAGCAGTGTCGCTTCAACCTGTTCCAGGGATTCATGGGAGGGCTCGCCGATGCGTGGCGTCCAGTCCTGCATGCCTTCCTCCTCTCGGGAGGAGCGGACGGTGCGGACGGCGGCTTTGAGTTCGGTTCGCATGCTGCGGTTCATAGTGCTTACTGCCCTTCAGAGTCGGAGGTTGTTCGGTGTTGTAGGTGTGCGCCTTGGCTGGAGCACTGGGAGTCGGCGTTTGTTTTCCCAGCCCTTTCGGACATCCATTCGGCTTCGAGCCTGCGCTGCTCCAGGATCGACTGCCTGGCAGCGAAGACGTGCCCCTCGCCGGCGAAGACGGCGAGCGTGGCGTCCGCGCCACACAGCGTGAGGTTCTCGTAGAGGGTCTGGGACTGGCGGGGCGTAGTGGCGGAGTTCTCGTCGTCGCCGCCGCAGGTGATCAGGAACGGTATGCCCTGGTGTTCGCGGGCTCGTGAGACCACGGTCATCAGGCGGTACAGATCGGGCGCGGAGGCGGCGGTGCGCCGGTCGTGCTCGAATCCGCCGGGAGTGGCGTAGCGGTCGTAGGCACCACTGCGCAGGATCACTCCGGCGGGAGACACCAGGTCACGGAGCACGGCGACGGCGGCCAAGGCGGCCCCGAAGCTGTGGCCGCCGAGGAACGGTGTGCCGGTATTGCCGGGGAGAGTCTCGGCGATCACGTTCAGGGCCGCCTGCCAGGCCTGGGTTAGCACATTCACGATTCCGTCGGTGTCCGTGCGGGCCAGGGCCTCGTAGTCGATGCCGACGCGGACCACCGGCCGGGAGCCGGCGTGGCTCCATTGGGCGGAGCCGACCGGCAGCGAGCCGATGTCAATGCGCGTGAGATGCGGGGCCAGCCCGGGGACGGTCCAGGATGAGTCGAACCAGACCAACGGTGTGGCCCCCTGAGCCGACTCACTGGTAATCGACTCAACTTCATGTCCCAGTGCGCTGCGAGCAACGACCGATGCGGAGGTGCCTAACACAGGATCGTCAACGGGAGGAACCCATAGCACCCGGCTTGGCCGGGATGCGGATTCGCGCCTTCCGTATGCCGTTGGCGCCGCGTTTGCAGAAACAGGTGGTATGGCGTCGGGGTCGGCGAGGCCTCCGGCCTGGTCCGGTGTGATCGCAATCTGCCGGCAGCCGTGAGTGCGTTCGGTTATCACCCGTACCCCGACGCGGTCGTCACCCGGGAGTAGCCGCTCCACTTCGGTTCCGTCACTCCACCAGCCTCCGGGCCAGTGCACGGTGTCCGGCCTCCGACGCTCGACCCAGGCGCCGTTGAGCCCGGGCACGCCGGTATAGTGGTCGACCGACTCCTCCAGCGTGGCGATGACGGTGCCGTCCTCCACCGTGTAGGAGGTGGTCCGGCCCGGCAGGCGCTCGGTGAAGACCACGGCCCTGGCGTCCCCGGTGTCACGGTGGGCCACCGAGGTTCGGGGCAGGTCTCCGATCGGTGAGGACTCGGACATGTCTCCCTGCGAGGTCGCCGACACGACGTAGTGGTTGACGTGGTCTTCTGCAAGAAATACCGCCAGTTCGGTCGTCGTGGCGGCGATCCCGAGGATGAGTGAGTCCTCCGCCTCGAGCAGCACTACTGCTCCGGCGGGCAGCCCGGGTAACGGGGCGTCATCCATCATGACGGTGCATGCCCCGGCGCAGAACAGGTCCTCAACGATCGCGTCCGGCCACGTCTCCTCCCCCGTGCTGTGCCGGGGAATCGTCCGGCAGGCAGGGTATTCCTGGCGGAGCCAGATCACGTGCCTGCCGAGCCGCCACAGGCGGGTCGGCCCGGCGTTGTTCGGACGCAGGCCGAGCAGTGAGCGGGTGGAGGCGCCCCAGCCGACAGGGTGAGCCTCCATATGCTCGCGCATGCTGACCTGTACTTGCCCGTCACCTTGACGTTGGCAGTAGACCCAGCCGTGTTCGCCATGCCAGCATGGCAATCCCTGCGCGGTTTCTGCGAGCAGCGTGGCCTTGCCGTCCGGTTCGATGATACCCAGGCAGCCCTCGGGCACGGGAGCGGGGAAGAAATCGCCGCCGATACGGTCGTAGGCTATGCCCCGGTGACGCAGCAGGTCCTTGCGCGGGCGCGTCGTGGCGGGGTGGATGGGCTGTTCCAGCCGGACCTGTACGCCCGTCCGGGCGTCGGTGAGCGTGTGGACCTCCACGCATCCCAATCCCCCACCAATCGCTTCGGGGTGCTCCTCACCCGGACCGAGCCCGGTCACCCGCGCCGTCATGACGAGACTCCGGTGACCACCGCTCCCATCGGGGCACCGGTCATCGGGGTGAGTCGGCCGGCGTCCATGCGGTACCTGCGATCGGTTACCGGCGCGAGGCGAGCATCGTGGGTGGTGACGACGATGCAGTGATCCCGGCGCAGGTCGAGGAGGGTGGCAATGAAGCGATCGGCGGCCTCGTCATCGAGCGCGGCCGTGGGCTCGTCCAGCAGCAGCACGTAGGGGTCCAGCGCGAGCATCCTGGCGATGGCCAGGCGCGCGCGCTCACCGCCGCTGATGCGCATGCCATGCTCGCCGAGCATGGTGTCCATGCCGGAGCGGTCTCCCATACGGTCCAGATCCAGGCCCACGCGCGCACAGAGCTGCCGCACGAGTTCTTCGCTGATGTCGGGGCGTACCGCGCGGAAGTTCTCCAACAGGGTTCCACTGCGGAAGAAGGGCTCCTGCGGGCACAACTGCACAATCCCGTTCCAGGCCTCGGTCCCTATGTCTGCCGGGGAGTAACCGCCCACAGTGATACTGCCGTGCGTGGGCGGGTTGGCCCCGGCAATGAGGGTCAGCAGCGTGGTCTTGCCGCTGCCTGACGGTCCAACCACGGCGACGATCTCCCCGGGGCGGGCAGTCAGGTCGACGGCGTCGAGCAGTACGGTGCTGCCGGTGTCGGTTGGGACCGAGTAGTCGATCTCCCGGACGGCGAGGGTGTCGCTTCCTCGTGGCACGATGGCGGTGCCGGCGTTGGCCGGTTCGTACCAGTGCTCGTCCGCCTCCAGGAACTCATTCACGCGTGAGAGCGCCGCCCAGGAGGTGGCCAGACCGGTACGGATTCCCGAAGCGCCCTGAAGCGGCGCATACAACTGGGGAACGAGTACGGAAAGCGCCGCTAGTTCACCAACGGTCATCTCACCGCGAATGACCGAGCGGCCCCCGATGACGAGCACCACCACGGTCCCCACAGTGCCTATCAGATCCAGCGCCGTTGAAAAGAGACCATCAATGGTGATCATGCGCGCGTAGGAGGCTTTTACGCCCGCTGCTGTTTGCTCTGCGCGATGGTGATCGCCGCCGATACTGGCCGCGTTGCGGGCGAAGAGGTGCCCGGAGACCCCCATGCGGTCGGCGACCGTATTACTGAAGGCGGACATCGCCTCAAGCATGTGGTCGGTCGCCGCACTCAGCATGCGTGAGACCTTCTCGGTGGGCACCATGAGCAGCAGCGCCAGCACCAGGACGGTCAAGGTGATGGTGTAGGAGCGCGACCACATGACCCCCAGCAGCACGCCCAGCCGCGTTACCAACCCGGTCAACTGCGGGAGAATGCCGGAGACGAACGACTGCGCCTGCGCGGTGTCATTAGTGATGCGCGAGAGTGCGTCGCCGTTCGGCGCAGCCGCAACGGCAGAGGACGGCAGCCGGGTGAGCTTGTCCAGCATGAGCACCCGCAGGCGCTCCTGGAAGTGCTGCCCGGTGACGACGGTCATCCGCTGTGCGGCGAAGTCAACGACCGCGTTCGCCAGTGCAGCGGCTGCGGCGAGCAGCCCGGGGACGATGACCACCGTGACGGAGGCGCCCGGGCCGGCGGCGTCGATGATGCGCTGCAGCATGAGTGGCGAGACCACGGCAAGTCCTGCCTGTGCGGCCAGCAGCAGGGAGATGCCGATGATGGCGGGCAGGATGGCCCACGTGGCTCTACCGCACGCGGAGGCCCAGAAGTGCCGCACATAGCTCAGGGCTGGGCGACGAGGTGACGTTCCCGCCATGACTGCAGCACCTCCCGGCACTCCTGCAGTCCGGATTCCACGTGTGCGTCGCTCGGGTCCGCGGTGGACATGGAGACAACGGACGGGAACACGGATACGTCTACGCCGACCTCACGCAGAAGGGTGGCGGGTTCGGAATCACGATCAACCCAGCGGATCGTGCCGCCCGCCTCAATGTCATTGACCTCATGCTTCTCCATGATCTTGAGCGCGGAGCAGGCGGTGCAGGTCGGGGAGAGCACCACCAGAAGGCGGTCGTGCTCCATGTTGAGTCCCTGTTCCTGCCAACTGCGCCTGTTCCACAGAACGATAGCCAGCGTTATGACCAGTGCTGAGGCCGCCGCAATGGCCAGGCGCGCCAGCACGGGCGAGGCGACTGCGTCGCCGAGCGCGACGGCCGCGGTCAGCGCCACGGCAGCGAGCGCGCAGCCCCAGATGTGCAGCCTGCCGACCTTCATTCCGGCCACGCCGAAGCAGCCGCATTCCTGCCCGCGCAGGGTGGTGGCGCCAATGACGAAGGCGGCGTACACACCGGCGAGGATGACGCAGGCCAAACGCGCACTCGGTAGGGCGAGCGCGGCCGCCGCGGCCAGGACCTCCACGGCGATGACGAACCCGCTGGACAGGTGGAGGTTGAGGAAGTTGGCGCCTTCGGGCCAGGCCAGGCGCATGCGCGCAGTGGCCCAGAGCTTGGCGCCGGCGGTGCCGAGCAGGACCCCGGCTGCTCCCCCGATCAGGGCGGTGATCAGTGCATTCATGATTGTGTCTCCTTGTTCTTCCTCAGTTCTTCTTCACTGCTCAGAGTCGATGGGATCGGCTCCGGGTGTCCCGTTGCTGTCCGCCTCAATCAGAACCCCGGAGGCGACTGCCTCCTGGAGAACCGGCGAGTCCATGGGCACGAGGTCTCCGCGCAGGGCCTGTGCGATCAACGCGCCGGTCTCCTCATCGAACTCGTATACGGAAAGTCGGCGCAGGTCGGCGACTGCCCAGCCACCGTTCTCAAGGTGTGTGAGGCTCATTCCTTCAGCAAGCCGCCAGCGTCCAGCCATGACGTCAACCACCTCTCTGTCTCTACGGTTTTCTTCACATCCGGGGCGTACTGCTGCCTGAGGAAGGGGTCCTGGCCGATCTGCGCCAGCCCTTCGGTGTCGATGAGACCGCGGGCGGCGAGGGTGCCGTCGGCTAGTTCCTCCTGCCAGGTGCTCCAGGCACTTCCAGCCTCGTGCACCGCCTGGAGCCGCGCGGCCGCGCCATCGTCGATCGGGTCTCGTCCGTAGCAGCGGCAGATGGCGGCGTCATGGGTGCGCACGCCGGGCCGTATGCTCGCCGAGCGCTCCTCGTAGGGGACCGCGGCGAAAGCGGCGATCACCTGCGGATCGTGGGCGGGACGGTAGGCGCTGGTCTGAGAGGTTGCTGGGTTGTCCGCCGCGGTCCACAGGACTTGGCACACCCGCGGGGACAGACCTTTCATGGCTTCCTGCCAGGACGCGAGCGACACGATGCGGGCGACGTCGATCATGTTGATGGCGTCAACCGTGAGCCACTGTGGGGAGACCTCGATCTCCGGGACGGCATCCTCAGACGTGGATTGGTGTTCCTTCTGATCGGCCTTCGAGTGTTGGCGACCACTGCGCAGTAACCGGTCAAGGAACCCACCGCGTGACTGTTGCTGTTCCTGCTCGGCCTCCACGGCACCTATTAGGTCACGTATACCGCGCAGATCGATGTCCCGTGCTTCCGCTTGTGCGGGAGGCTCGGATGAGTGCGCAGCTTCTGCGGTGGCCAGCTCGTTGACATAGCGAGTTACGAGGTCGTCTACTACGTGTGATGACCGGATGTCCCCACTCACACCGTGCTGGTGCAGCGCCTTCGCGAGCACCTGCTCGGCCTCGCCGAAAGAACCGGATTCAAGGCCGTACTGCGACTGCTCGTACGGAGTGATCGCGTCTCCTTCAAGGCGGGTTCCGGGGGTGCGGCAGAGCACCCCATCGAAGAGTGAATGACCGAAGGGCGGCCGTACGCCGGCGATGCCGGCGATGACGAACATGAGGCTGGCGGAGGCGTGGTCTGCAGCCAGCGTTTCCTCTGTCACAGGCTTCCAGGAGCCGACGTCGTCACGCTGGAACTCCGTAGCCCCTGTCCAGGGGGAGGCGGAAGATGTAGTCTGTGGGTTCATTGGTGTGGACCTTGAGTTTGTCAGAGGTTCGGGCCGGGGCCCTGTTCCGAGCCCGTGCCACGGCACGGAAAAGGGCCCCCAACTGCACACCAGTATCACACCCAGGTCAGACCCAAAGCGCCCATGCAGTACCCCCCCCGGTACCCCTTCGTCATGCAGTGGGTGTCACAGGCACCGGCGCTGAAGGGGCATCCGAAGCCCTCGGCTCCCTCGAGGGGCGCGCGGGTCTCGGACTGAATGGCCTGCTCGAAGCTGACGGCGGCAAGGCTGCTGCTGCGGCGAATGAACTTCTTCATGGTGCGTTCCTTTCGGATGTCCCCAAGCGCGATCGCACCTGGGAGTTGCTGGCGCACGGAGGTTTCCGTACGCCTTCCCCGGTCTGGGGAACTCTGTGTGTCCTCTGATGAAGGGACGGATGTGGTGATGGCAAACTTGCTTGTATACCGGCTTCACTCCTGGGCAATCGCGGTCACCGGGGCTACCGACGCGGCACGGGTGCTGGGGCGCAGCGCGGCGAGCACGCCAACCGCCGCGGCTACGAGCAGGATCGCCACCAGCCATAGCCAGGGCACCCGCAGTACCAGGTCCGACCCGGCGTCGGCGCCCAAGGCAGCGGCTACGCCCGCCAGACCCAAAACCGTGCCCAAGAGGACTCCGATCACGCCGCCCAGCAGCGAGGTCAGTGCCGCCTCGGTGATGAATAGTCCTCCTACCTGACGCCGTTGTACGCCGGTGGCCCGCAGCACACCGATCTCTCGGACCCGTTCCAGCACACTCACGTCCGTGGTATTGGCCATGCCGGACAGGGTGATCAGGAGCGTGAAGGCCAGTACCACGACGATAACCGCGATGATCCAGTTGATGTAGTTAGTGAATGTGGTGCGGCTGGCTGCAGCGGTCGTGATGACGTACCCTTCCCCCTGTAGGAGTTGACGCACCTGCGAACCCGTCGAGGCGTTACTGCCGTCGCCGACGGTACGCACCCACAGGGATGAACTCGTTAGGTTGTCTCCGACCAGTTTCTTCGCGACCGCGGGCGTAATGACCGGCCCGAAGCCGCCCTCCTCCACATGCACGGTCAGCTCGGCACTGCCCGCAGGCCCCGTGAGCGTCACGGGCGTACCCTCCGGAAGGTGATAGATCCCTCCAACGATCAGTGTGCTGTCATCAAGTCCCTCCAGCCCCTTGTAAGAACGAATGACCGGAGAGACCTCAGCCACATCCACCGCGGAAACGGTAATCTCATTTCCTCCAATCGTCTCCGGAGAAATCCTCACATCCAGCATGGATACCAGCACCGTCCGGTCAACGTCGTCCGCGTTCTCTACCCGGGCGGTCAGTGCTGACGTATCGGCATCGGCGGGAATTGCGTTGACCCGGATGTCAATGGGACTGCCGCTATTGACATATCCATCCATTGATGCCCGTACGCTGGCAAGACCGGTGACCAGAGTGGAGGCCACGGCCACAGAAATCAGCAGCGAGGCGGTAGTAGCGGCTGCGCGCCCCGGGTTACGTGCCAGGTTACGGGTGGCGAGTTGCAACACTGGCCTACGCGCTCCGCAGACGAGTCGCTCCGTGACACGGGAGGCACCAATAACCAGCAGCGGCAGCCCTACCAGTACACCCAGCACCAGAATGACCGCGCCGACAGCCGTGTACTCAACGGCCCGCACTTGAATGCTCAATCCAGTAATGACCAAACCTATCACTACTACCACCAGTCCCACGATCGCGCCGATCACGCGCCGACGGCTGAGCGAGCGCTCATCGCTCACCTGTCCCGTCAGGGCCACCAAGGGGGAGACCCGGGTGGCGCGACGGGCCGGACGCAGCACCGCCACCAGCGTCACTACGGTGCCGAGGAAGACCCCTAGGAGAAGCGACCGTGATGAGACTGTGAAGTACCGCCATTCCAGGCCCTCAACCAGGCCTGCGCGTGACACCAGCGCGGCCAATCCAATGCCAAGCCCGGTACCCACCACCGAACCCACCAGCCCGGTGATCAGCCCGGTGCGCAGCACCGATCCGAGCACCTGGCGGCGGGTCGCGCCGATGCAGCGCAGCAGACCCGTCTGGCGCGCCTGCCGGGCGACCATCGTACTGAAGGTCGTCGCGATCACGATTCCCGCAACTACCGCACATACCGGCCCCAGCAGCTGGAGCAGTGTCATCGTCAACGAGTCCAACGCACTTTGGTCGGAGGTCCGCATGACCGCGATATCGGAAGCGGTGTAAACACCCGCGCCCGGTTGAGAGGTCTGAACAGCCTGCTCGACCGAATTCATGAGCGTAGCGGTATTTGTACCCGCAGAGCCAGTCACATATAGAACAACAGGAGTCTCCGGCACCCCGAGTACCGCACGTTCTTCCGCAGTCGCAAAGACATACTCGCCAGCCGCACCGCGTCGGGTTATCTCAGCACCGGCTTGAATTATGCCCACAACCGTTGCGGTCGAACTATTCTCAGCTTCAGTGAACGCTTTTTTGAAGGATACGGTACTTCCAACTTCAAGGTCCTGAGCCTGCGCAGCGGCCGGGGAAAGGGCTACCTCTCCCTCCTTCTCCGGCAGACGTCCCGACATCAAGCGTGTCCCGCCACCTATTTCGGGCACCTCGAGCACGAAGGGATGTGTGCTATATGCGGAACCCGCCGGGTGCACAATCCAAGTCGAGCCCTCAATGTAGGGACGCACACTGGCCACGCCGTCGGCGGCGGCGACGTCCCGGACCGCCTGTTCGGGCAGGGTCCCGTCCGTGGCGTCGTCATGGCCGTCGGCGATGACGACCACATCGGCGTCGCCGACCGAGGCGCGAGCCGCCGCCGTCATCTGGGCGGTCGAGGAATCGGAGATGATGAGACTTACAACGATGAGCGCCGCGCTCATGGCGACCGCCACCAGGGCGGCCACGGTACGGCGCAGGTCGAGCATGGCGGGCATCAGCGCACCCCCTGCATGGCGGCCACCGGGGCGGCGTGCTGGCCGGCGGCGCGGACTAGCACGTCGTCACCGACTATCCGCCCGTCCCGCAGCCGGACGATCCGATTGGTGGCCCCGGCCGCGTTCTGGTCGTGGGTGACCATGACCACCGTCTGCCCCAGGGCCTCGCACATGCGTGCCAGCGTCTCCAGCAGGGAAGCGGCCGAGGTGCTGTCCAGGGCGCCGGTGGGCTCGTCAGCGAAGATGACCTCCGGCCGCCCCACCAGGGCGCGGGCCACCGCCACGCGCTGCTGCTGGCCACCGGACAGCTCGCTGGGCCGGTGCTCCAGCCGGTCGCCGATCCCCAGGGAGTCGATGACGGCGTCGTACCAGTCCCGCTCGGGCTTGCGGTGGGCCAGCCGCAGCGGCAGCAGGATGTTCTCCTCCGCGGTCAGCTGCGGCAGCAGGTTGAAGGCCTGGAAGACGAAGCCGAGCTGGTCGCGACGCACCGCCGTCAGCTGCCGGTCGTTCATCCGGGCCAGGTCCTTCCCGGCGATGAACACGCTGCCGGAATTCGGGGTGTCCAGTCCGGCCAGGCAGTGCAGCAGGGTGGACTTACCCGATCCGGAGGGCCCCATGACGGCCACGAACTGACCCCGACTGACGGCCAGGGAGACCTGGTCCAACGCAGTGACCTGCGCCCCGCCGGCACCGTAGATCTTGGTGAGCATGCGGGCCTCAACAACTTTCGGGGCGGCGGGGTCTGCGCCGGACAGGCCCAGGTAGGTGGATTCGGTGGGGGCGGACATCGGGGTTCCTCCGTAACGGCTTGCTTTGGCTGACGGGTTAAACCCTAGAAACCCCATGAACCATTGGGAATACGCCGAAATACGGAACTATCGGGCGGCCGCGGACGAAAGTTCCAGCCCCATCTACTACCTTCGCACCACCCCGTTCTCGCTCTCCAGAACGAGACCACAGTCACACCGACTCGGGGTAGTCCCTGACGCTCCCGTTCCCCGCGTCGCTCGCCCTGCACGAGCCGCGGTCCGCAGCAGGACCGCCCGGCATGGCATGATCAGGAGCGCACAGCGAGAGCGACCACGCACGCGGGATAACCGCACCGGATTCGTGTCAGAGGCCAGGGGGATGATGCTGCTATGACGTACGTAGATTCCCGCGCGGTGCGTAAGGAGCGTGGGGCCTTCTTCACGCCGGAGCCATTGGCACGCTTCATCGCCGACTGGGCGTTGCGAGACCCCTCTGACCGGGTGCTCGAGCCGTCTTGCGGGGAGGCCGTGTTCTTACACTGCGCCGCGTCCAGGCTCATGGAGCTAGGAGCCCCACCGGCTAGAGACCAACTGCTCGGGGTTGATCTTCATGAGGCGTCAATTTGGCGGGCACAGGATTCGCTACAGGCCGCAGGGTTCGAAGCCCGGCTGACCGTGTCGGACTTCTTCGACTACCAGGCGCCCTCACCCGTGGACGCCGTCATTGGCAACCCGCCCTACATCCGCTACCAGGACTTCCACGGGGCAGTGAGGGCGAAGGCACTGCGCTGCACCCTCACGCAAGGCGTGCGGCTGACCTCCCTGGCGTCGTCCTGGGCGGCCTTCACGGTTCATGCCGCCTCCTTCCTGACCGAGGGCGGTCGACTCGGCCTCGTGCTCCCGGCGGAGTTGCTGTCCGTTAACTATGCCTCCGGGGTGCGTGAGTTCCTTCTGCGTTCCTTCGCACGGGTCCGCCTGGTGCTCTTCACCAATAGGGTCTTCCCGGATGTCCAGGAAAAGGTTATGCTGCTATTGGCCGAGGGGTACACGAGGACGGGGCCGGGCGTAGACCACTTCGAACTCGCGCAACTGGACAACGTCGTGGCCCTCGCCTCAGCGCCACAGGTGAGCCGATGGAAACCTGCGGCAGCGGGAGACAAGTGGACGCCCGCGCTTAGCACTTGCCCCGACTACGACGCCGCCGTATCACCCACAACCGGAGCGTTCACGGAGCTGATCAACTGGGGTCGAGTCACGCTTGGAGCC
The DNA here is from genome assembly GCF_030530635.1 of Actinomyces sp. Taxonomy (GTDB): domain Bacteria; phylum Actinomycetota; class Actinomycetes; order Actinomycetales; family Actinomycetaceae; genus Actinomyces. The sequence continues at coordinate 13,214 of NZ_JAUMUL010000045.1, read as the reverse complement.
GTAACCGGAGCCAACCGCTTCTTCGCGCTCGGCGCTCAAAGGGCGAACGAACTTGGCCTGACCGATGACGACGTCGTCCCGCTTAGCCCGCCGGGGTCCCGGCACCTGCGCGGTCTGGTCCTAGACACCGCTGCGATGCACGCACTGGCGGAGGCAGATAAGCCGACCGTACTCTTCTCGCCCGCACACGAGCCTTCTGAGGCCGCTTGGACGTATATCTCCGCAGGAGAGGCAACCGGCGTCCATCAGGCCTACAAATGCCGCGTGCGCAATCCGTGGTGGCGAGTACCGCTGCCACCGATCGCGGACCTATTTGTCACCTATATGAATGACACCACTGTCGCATTCTGCGCCAATGATGCCCGCGTGCATCACCTGGAGGGTTATTCATAGGGGCGACTCGCCGCTGCGTAATTCTCGCGCTTTCCGCACGATTGTGCGGGAAGGTCGCGATTGCATCGGGCTGCCGCCAATGCTGTGAATAACCCTCCTGAACTCGGTGCACGGCCTGGTCCTTGCAGGCGAGTCGCAGCGGCTTGAACGCGATGTACTGGCCCTCGCAGCGACTAACTCTGTGACCGGTTTGGGTGCAGAGTTCATCGGCCGGGCGTACGGCGGCGGTCTACTCAAACTTGAGCCACGGGAAGCGGGACGACTACCCGTCCCGGCGATTGATTTGGTCAGCCGCCACGAGCAGTCCCTAAAGGCACTGCTTCCCCACGCTCGGGCGCTGCTTGCCCGGGGGGAAGACGAAGACGTGCGGCGCGAAGTCGACGCTGTACTCGGACTCGATGCCATGGTCGGGGAAGACGGCCTCGCTGCCATCCGTGGTACCCACGACGGACTCGTTCAGCGGCGTCGTGCACGAGCAAGGAGGCGACTATGACGCAACAACTGGCCGATGACGAGAACCGCGCAGCCGTTGTTAAAGGCATCGCTCGCTACGACAAGGTCATAGCCGACGCACCGGCTCATCCTGCCTGGGTGGGTGAGGCCGCTAACCGCCACTTCATCCCCGACCTCGAGCTGCTTGGGAGCATTCTCAAGATCCCCCTCAGCGAGGGCGCCACCTCCCAGAGCGGCTTGCTTGGGAAGGGTGTGGATGCATGGTTCGCGCACGAGTTCCGTAGGGCCGGTTTCGAATCCGACTGCGTCTGGCCCCGGGCGGAAGATCCGCGTGTGCTTCCACGCGACATCACTCGACTGTTGGCCGCCGTGCCCAGCATCACGGCGGCCGACTTGCGTCGGCGACTGACGCGAATGCGCTCGGTAGCCCCTCAGGATGCGACTTGGGCCGCGCATACACCAAGCAGGTGGACGTGGTCATATCCTCCTGGCAAACAGGTCCTGAGCTACTGCTGTCAACCAAGACCATGAGCTCCTCTTTCGGGAAGAACCTCGCCAACCGCTTCGAAGAGGCCTACGGAGATGCGGGTAACCTTCAGGCCAGGTACCCATTGGCGTCCATCGGCTTCGCCTTCGTCGTATCGTCGACGATTCTGGATGAGCCCTCTCAGGCCGAGAAGGCGATCGACATGTTGTACAAGTTGCGGGACCGCGGGGACGGCAACGGCTACATGGCGACGACTCTGATCGGATACCACGCGGTCGAGGGCCCAAGAGTCAGAATCCTCACTGATGCCTTTCCGGAGGACCTCGGCCCGGCGCAATTCATGGAGACAATGATCGATGCCATCCTTGAGGCATCACCGGTAACCGACCACCAGCATGTACGCGAGTCGCGTCGAGGCTACGTCGTCATCCCCAATGAGCCCGAGGGCGGGCCGGAACCATCGGCTCCTGCCCCGTAGGAGAACGCGCCGACTCTATAGCCGGCCCCGTCTCTGCACAACCACCGGCCCACCAGAGGACGATTGTCCAGAATCGGCATAAGCGAGCCTGCCGCGCCGAGCCGCACCTCAACGATCGTTGGAATGATGCTGATGCGAATTCCGGTGGAGCGGCCGGATCCGGCGTTTGTGCCGATCTCGGACATTCTTCGCCTCGGGTGTGCACAATGACCCGCCTGGGCTGCGTCTACTCCTGGGCCAGCGCGCTCACCGGGGCGACGGCGGCGGCACGGCCGGCGGGGCGCAGCGCCGCCAGCACGCCGATGGCCGCGGCGGCCAGCAGAATCCCGACGAGCCCCAGCCAGGGCACCTGCAGCACCAGACTGTCCGCGGCGTCGAGCCCGAACACGGCGACCACGGCCGCCATGCCGAACACCGTCCCCATAATCGCCCCGAGCAGCCCGCCCAGCAGGGAGGTGAGCACCGCCTCGGTGATGAACAGGCGCCGCACCTGGCCGCGCTGCACCCCGGTGGCGCGCAGCACCCCGATCTCCCGGAAGCGCTCCAGCACACTCACGTCGGTGGTGTTGGCCAGCCCGGACAGGGTGATCAACAGCGTGAAGGCCAGCACCGCCACAATGATGGTGACAATGCGGCTGACCTCGTTGTTGAAATGCACGCGCTCGGTGGCGGAGGTGCTGACCACCAGGTCCGGCCGCTGCAGCGCGTCGACCACGCTGGTGCCGGTGCCGTCCCCGGCGGTGCGCACCCACACGGATGCGTCCGTGGCTTCGCCTCCGGACAGCTCGGCGGCGACGTCCGGGGTCACCACCTGCCCGATCCCGGCCTCGGCCAGATGCACGGTCAGCTTTCTGCTGCCCCCGGTGCCGGTGAGGGTGACGGCCGTGCCCTCGGCCAGACCGTAGTCGTTGGCCAGGACGAAGGTGTCGTCGTCGAGGCCCTCCAGGCCCTTGTCAGAACGCACAACTGAGGCGACCTCGACCGGGTCCACTGCGGACACGGCGATCTCGTCTACCTCGTCGGCGCTCGGGGTGATGCCCACGTCCAATACGGGGACCACCACCGTGCGCTCCACGCCGTCGGCCGCCTCCGCCCGGGCGGCCAGCTGCAGCACAGGCCGGCGGGAGCCACCACCAAGCCACTCCACCAGCCGGGCCCCGCCGACGACGATCAGCGGCAGTTCCGCCAGCACGCCCAGCATCATGAGCACCGCGCCCAGGGCCGTGTAGATGACCACCTGCGCCCAGATGCTCAGCCAGGTGATGCCCAGTCCGGTCTGCCGTGCCTGCCGCGCCAACAGGGTGGAGAAGGTCGTGGCGATCACGATCCCGGCCACCACCGCGCACGCCGGGCCGAGCAGCTGCAACAGCATCTGCGTGGTGGAGTTCATGTCACCCATGTTCGACGCGCGCATCACGACGATGTCGGAGGCGGTGTAGACGCCCGCGTTCAGACCATTCGCGTTAAGTGTCTGGGAGACGGAGTCCATGAGGCCCTGCGTGCTCGTACCCGCGGTGGTGGGGGCGGCAACCGGGTCTTCCTTGAGCGCCATGGCGCTGCCAACCGCGACGTCCTGCTCGGCGACCGAGGGCGAGACCGCGATCTCTCCCTCCTTCTCGGCAGGCGCCCCTCTACCAGACGGGTGCTGCCGGACAGGGACGGCACGTCCAGTACGTAGGTGAACTCGGTGCCGCCGGAATCACCCATGCGATCGATCCAAATGGTGCCCTCGGAGTAGGTGCGCACGCCCGCAACGCCGGAGGCCGCCGAGATGGCACCGGCGGCAGCCTCGGACAGCTCCCCGCCCTGCTCGGGGAGGACGACGACGTCGGCGTTTCCGACGCTGGCGCGGGCGGCGGCGGTCATCTGGGTGGTGGCGGAGTCGGAGATGATGAAGCTGAAGACGATCAGGGCCGCGCTCATGGCCACCGCCACCAGGGCGGCCAGGGTGCGGCGCAGGTCAAGCATGGCGGGCATGGGTGGGGCTCCTCCGCTTGGGTTCCGTCCGCATCCGGGCGGCTGAGACTCACGCTACGAGCCGCCCGGAGGACCCGAAGCCTCACTTTGACGGATCTATTCGGGGTCCTGCGGCACCAAAGCATCACCGCCGCCTGCGCCTTTAGATCCGCACCGGCTCCTCCTGGGGGAGGAGCCCGAGTACTCTTTCGCCGCGGTAATCAGGCCGCCCGCGGCGGTGCCGAAGCGGGAGACGAGCCGCGGGCGTCTACCCTCGTGCCATGAGCAGCAATGCCGGTACCTCCCCCACGCCTCCCACCTCGCAGCGCCGTTGGCGCGACGACCTGCACCTGGCACATACGATCGCCGATCAGGTGGACCCGCTCACCCAGGCGCACTTCGACACCCAGGACTTCGAGGTGGAGACCAAGCCCGACCTGACCCCCGTGACTGTCGCCGACCGCGAGGCCGAACGTCTGATCCGCGACTACCTGGCTCGCGCCCGCACCCGCGACTCCGTGCTCGGGGAGGAGTTCGGCACCACCGGCCACTCCCCCCGCCAGTGGGTGATCGACCCGATCGACGGCACCAAGAACTTCGTACGGGGCGTGCCCGTGTGGGCCACGCTCATCAGCCTGGTGGAGGACGGCGAAGTCGTCCTCGGCCTGGTCTCCGCGCCCGCACTAGGACGGCGTTGGTGGGCGGTGCGGGGCGGTGGCGCCTGGACGGGACGCTCCCTGGCCTCGGCCCGCCGCCTGCACGTGTCCAGCGTGGCGAGCCTGGAGGACGCCTCCCTGTCCTACTCCTCGCTGTCCGGCTGGGCCGAGCGACGGCGGCTGCGCGGCATGCTGTCGCTGATGCAGGCGTGCTGGCGCACTCGCGCCTACGGGGACTTCTGGTCCTACATGCTCCTGGCCGAGGGCGCCGTGGACCTGGCCGCCGAGCCGGAGCTGGAGCTGTACGACATGGGCGCCCTGGTGCCCATCGTCGGGGAGGCGGGCGGCCGCTTCACCTCCCTGGCCGGTGAGCCGGGCCCGTGGGGCGGCAGCGCCGTCGCCACCAATGCCCTGCTGCACGAGGCGGTTCTGGAGCGTCTGTCGGCTGAGACCGACTGACCCGGGTGACGATGGCGTCGGCTACCGTCGGACGGGCCGTCACCGTCTCGCTGCCGAGGCGCCGCCGTTGAGTCGCGTAGGCCGAGCGCGCCGTCGCCCCGGGAGCCTCTGAGGCCCGTTCCACACCGCCGGACGCGCACGGGCTCCTCCTCGCCCGGTAGCCTCTCAGGGAGTTATCCGCACCCGAGCCCTGGGAGCCTCATGAACTGGCTGCACGCCGTCATCCTCGGCATAGTCGAGGGCATCACCGAGTTTCTGCCCGTGTCCTCCACCGGGCACTTGAACATCGTTGAGAAGCTACTCAACTACAACATCGACTCCGTCGGCATGACCGCGTTCACCGCCGTCATTCAGGTCGGCGCAATCCTGGCCGCCGTCGTCTACTTCTGGGGCGACATCGTGCGCATCGTGACCGCCTGGTTCAAGGGCCTCACCCATCCCCAGGCGCGTACCGACCCCGATTACACGCTCGGCTGGGGTATCATCCTCGGCTCGATCCCCGTGGCCGTGATAGGCCTGGCACTGAAGGACTTCATCGAAGTCACTGCCCGTTCGCTATGGGTGATCGCCGGAGCACTGATCCTGTGGTCCGCAGTCATGTGGCTGGCCGACCGGCGCAGCGATGGACCGTCCGGTGCCGCCCACACCTCTGCGGGCAAGGGCATGCGGGAGGTGTCCATCAAGGACGCCCTGATCATCGGCTGTTTTCAGGCTCTTTCTCCTGTACTTCCGGGCATCTCCCGCTCCGGGGCGACCATCTCCGCAGGTCTGTTCCTGCGTTTCGACCGGGTCACCGCCACCCGCCTGTCCTTCTTCATGGGTATTCCGGCACTGCTGGCCGCGGGTGTCCTGGAGGCGGTCACGGCCGCCGGAGATATCTCCGCCACGGTCGGCTGGGGGGCGACGGCGATCGCCACGGTGGTTTCCGGCCTGGTCGCCTACGCGACGATTGCCTGGCTGCTGCGCTTCGTCTCTTCCAACAAGTTCACCGGTTTCCTGATCTATCGCGTGCTGCTGGGTCTGGTGATCATCGTGCTGGTGGGCACCGGTACCATCGCCGCCTGACACTTGGGCGGCAGAAGTCGCATCTGCGAGCGGACACCATTTGTACCCCCCCGGGTATCGTCGCGCGCTGGCGGCCGCGCCCGGAGTGGGCGCCGATTGCCGCCACCCACGGCACGACGACGCGAAAGGCATGCCGATGACTCCACCCGCCACCTCGCCGGATTCCACTTCTACCCCCGAGGCCGCATCTCTTTCCGACGACGGCGCCCCCTCGAGCCCCGCGGGCACCGCCCCTCGCCCCTCCCCCACCGGCTCCGCGCGCCCCCGCCGGCTGATCGTCGTCGGCGGCGTCGCCGGCGGGATGAGCTGCGCCGCCTGAGGGAGGATGCCGAGATCATCGTCCTGGACCGCGGGCGGCACGTCTCCTTCGCCGACTGCGGCCTGCCCTACTACGTGGGCGGCGAGATCGAGAACCAGGCCGACCTGCTGGTGCAGACCCCCGAGCGGCTGCGCGCCTGGCTGAACCTGGACGTGCGCACCGGCCACATCGTGGTCGGCATCGACCCCGAGGCGCAGGAGGTGATCCTGCGAACCGCCGACGGCGTCCACCGCCTCGGCTACGACGCCCTGGTGCTGGCCCCCGGCGCTCAGGCCACGCACCCGCCCGTTGACGGGCTCGACTCGCCGCGCGTGGCCACTCTGCGCAGTGTTGAGGACGTCGCCCGCCTGCGAGAGTGGGTGGACGCGGGCGCCCGGTCCGCCGTCGTCCTGGGTGCGGGCTTCATCGGCGCTGAGGCGGCCGAGGTGCTGGCCAGGCGCGGTATCACCACCACCATCGTCGAGTTCGCGGAACACGTGCTGCCGCCGTTGGAGCGGGAGCACGCCTACCCGATCACCCAGGAGCTGCGCGGGCTCGGCGTCGACGTCCGCACGGGAACGGCCGCCGAGTCCATCACCCACTGCGCCGACGCCGATGAGGTCCACCTGGCCGACGGCACGCGCGTGCGGGCAGACCTGATCGTCCTGGCCACGGGGTGCGCCCGGACACCGACGCCTTCGCCTCTTCCGGGCTGGAGCTGGAGCGCGGGGCGATCGTCGTCGACGAGCACGGCCACACGAACCTGCCGCACGTGTACGCCGTCGGCGACGCCACCGTGTCCACCGATCCGGTGACCGGGGCGCGGCGCCCCGTCGCCCTGGCGGGCCCGGCGAACCGGGCGGGGCGGCTGGTGGCCGACTTCATCATGGATCCCGAGCACGCCCGCCCGATCCCCGCACCCCTGGGCACGGCCATCGTGCGCGTCGGGGGTATGACGGCGGCGATGACCGGCGCGAACCGCGCCGCGCTGGACGCCGCCGGGATCGAGTACACGACCTTCCACCTGCACCCCAACCAGCACGCCGGCTGCTTCCCGGGGGCATCCCAGTTGCACCTGTCGGTCAGCTTCGCCCCGGACGGGCGGATTCTCGGCGCCCAGTGCGTGGGCCGCGACGGCGTCGACAAGCGCATCGACGTGCTGGCCACGGCCATCCGCGCCGGGCTGGGTGTTGCGGACCTGATCTACCTGGACCTGGCCTACGCCCCGCCCTTCGGGCAGGCGAAGGACCCGGTGAACCTGGCCGGAATGCTGGGGTCGAATGTTTTGAGCGGAACCGTGGAGGTGTGGGATGTGCGCGACCTGGAGCAGGTCCGCCTAACGCACCTGCTGCTGGACGTGCGCACGAGGGCCGAGGTCGCCCGCGGCATAGTGCCGGGCGCGCTCAACATTCCGCACACCGAGCTGCGCGCCCGCATCGAGGAGGTGCGGCAGGCCGCGGCGGGACGCCCCGTCGGCGTGATCTGCCAGGTGGGGGTGCGGGCGAATATCGCCCACGGGATCCTGGTGGGCAGTGGCCTGAAGTCCTCGGTTCTCACCGGCGGCATGATCACCCTGCGCGCGTGGCTGGGCGACGACGCCGACTCCTACCTGGTGGGGGCGTGATCACCGTGGCCAAGGCTCAGGACGCTGCAACGCGGGGCGCCGCCGCGACGACGGCAGGCGCTGAGGCGACGACGACGGCGCCGGGATTCGAGTGCGATCCGGAGACGAAGCGGCGCATCGTCAACCGGCTCAAGCGGGCGCGCGGCCAGCTGGACGCCGTCATCGACGCCGCCGAACGCGAGGCCTCCTGTAAGGAGATCGTCACGCAGCTGTCGGCGGTGACGCACGCGCTGAACCGGGCCGGTTTCGTTATCGTCGCCACCGCCATGCAGGCCTGCGCCGACGGCGAGCGGGCGGCGTCGGCCGAGCGGGACGGTGGGGACGGCGTCGGCGAGACCGACGGGACCGGTGCCTCGTCGGACGGGGCCTCCCGGCCGGGGGCGCTGACCATGGACGAGCTGGAGAAGATCTTCCTGTCCCTGGTCTGAGCGCCGCCCGGGCACAGCCTCCCCTTTTTCTTTCATCACCCGATCACCACAACCAGAGGAGAACATCATGTGTCGCAAGGTGACGTGCAAGCGGTGCGGCAAGCCCACCTGGGCGGGCTGCGGGCAGCACATTGAGCAGGCGCTGGCGGGCGTGCCCAAGTCGCAGCGCTGCCAGGGCCACGACGACGAGCCCGCCGCATCCGCCGCAGCGTCGGGCTTCCTGCGGGGGCTCTTCGGGAGGAAGTAGCCCCGCTGCCAGTGCCCTGCCGACGCCTGAAACGCTGTTTCTCAAGCGTGACCTGGGGCGTCTCCGCGGCTTGGTCATCCGCCCTACAGTCATGTCATGGCTGAGTTCCCCTCCCTGCTGCCGGTCGCTACGAGTGTGACGCGCCTGCTGCTGTTAATCGCTGAACCCGTTTCGGGTCTGCCCTTTGCGGGTGCGGCAGCGGTGGTGGGCGAGGCCGCGACGTTGCGGGATCGTCTGCAGGCGCTCAAGGGCCGGGATCAGGAGCAGAAAGCACTGAGCCGGCGGATCGAGGCGCGTCTGCGCTCAAGTCTCCAGGCCATGCAGACCGAGGTTGACGCCCGAGGTATCTCCCAGGAACTACTCAACGGTGCCGTTACCGAGGTGAAGAATCTCCTCGATGATGTCTGTGACAAGCCAGCTGCCTTCGTAACGGCGGTGCGTGCCCCGGAGGATCTCAAAGCCGATCTGCATCGGCGTGGGAGCGCACGCAGAGCAAACCTCGAGGAGAAGGCTGAGGAGTTCTTCGACCGCCTGGTTGACGCAACCGCCGATGAGATCATCGTGTTGGCACCGTCCTCTCCCAAGTTCCAACTCGGAGCCTTGCAACAGCTATTGGACGGACAGGACAGGATACTTGAAGGTCAAAACCTACTCCTAGCCAACGACCGGAAGACGCATGCGAAGCTCGATGACATCCACGCGGCCGTGCAGTCAACCACGGTTTCCCAGGCCCGGGGGCCACTTCGCTTCGGTGCACTCCCGACCGTCGCCGAGGGCTTCGTGGAACGCTCCCAATTCACTCGGCTCCTAGAGTCGGTGGTCGCGCAGTCAGCTGAGCGCACGGTTCTGGTGGGTATGCGCGGCTGTGGAAAGTCCCAGCTCGCTGCAGCCCTCGCGCGTCACTGCGAGCGACAGGACTGGCACCTTGTGGCCTGGATTAATGCCCAGTCCCGTGAGTCAATTCTGGCAGGACTGTCGGAACTTGGCCTGATCCTAGGGGTGCCAACTGGTGAGGACTTGCCCCCTGAGAAGCTGGCCCAGCGCTGCCTCAACGCCCTCGCCTCAGAGAAGGCCTCTGATCGTCTCGTGATCCTGGACAATGTTGAGCGTCTTGACGATCTGCGCGACGTGGTGCCACGGGGCCAAGGACTGCGCGTGCTCGCTACTACCACTCGGCATTCCGGCTGGGACGGGCAGGGATGGGACCAGATCGACGTCGCGGAGTTCGACAGGTCGGAGGCCGTCGACTTCCTGCTGCGCAGGACGGGTCAGGACGATGCAACTACTGCTGGCGATATCGCCGAGAAACTGGGCGATCTGCCGTTGGCAATCGCTCAGGCCGCCGCCTCCATCAAATACGAGAGCTGTACCTTGGGCGAGTACCTGGTTCGCCTGAGCCAGACCAAGCTTGAGGATGCTGCGCCCAAGCTCGACGGCGACATCTACCCTGACGGCGTCGCCATCGTCTTGTGGATGGCGATCGAAGGAGTGCTCGAGCGGATCGCTGCCATCTCATTGCCACGGGCAAAGATCGCCCGCGACCAGCTGGGAGCCCTGGCGCTGCTCGCCGCATCGGGAGTACCCACACGGTGGCTTTCGGCAGCCACAGACGATGCGGGCGAAGCACGCCGGGCGCTGGCCGAACTCCGCAACTCCTCGATCTGCCAAGTCTCGGATGACGGTGCCACAATCACAATTCACCGCCTACAGGGGCAGGTATTCAGAGAAACGCGCACTGAAAGCCAAAAGAAGGAGATGACGGCCGCGGCAGTCGGCACACTGACCGCAATTGACTTCGACGCGATCCCACAAAACAACACACAGGAACGTCGCCGCGAAGTACTGGACCGCGTCGCACAACTGCGAACCATCGCAGAGCAGGAGCACTCACACGACCTGTTCAACGACCATCAAACAGTCCGCACGTTAGCCGATACACTCAACCAAGCATCCATACTCGGACTTCCACAGGAAGCAGTTTCTCTTGACGACGCCGTATGTACAGCATGCCACACCTTAAACACTGACAATACCGAGACCTATATTCTACACCGCAATTTGGCTGCCGCTTATCATCTGACGGGAAAACTTGACCGTTCATGCACACTGCTTCGCCGGATACTGAACCAACAAAATCTCATCCTTGGCCCCAACCACCCCGATACACTAACCACCCGAAACAACCTGGCTGCTACTCTGCACACAATAGGGAAGCTGGACGACCCTGTAGACACATTCGAGCAGATACTAACAACCAGGCAGCACATTCTGGGACCAGACCATCCCGACACTTTGGCTTCAAGAACAAACCTGGCAGGGGCCTATCAATCTGTAGGCAATCACCTCAAAGCGATAGCCTTGTTCGAGAAGCTCGTACTCGACCATCAGCGCCTTCACGGACCCGACCATCGCGACACCCTGTCCGCCCGCAACAATCTTGCTGGAGCTTACGAGGAAGCAGGTATGATCAATGAAGCTATTGACGCGTATAGGCAGGTCTTAGATGACCGCCGCCGCATCCTCGGGCCCGACAATCCGCAGACTATCACTACACACAATAACTTGGTTCACGCATTGATCCAGATAGGCAGCCCCGATGCTATTGTCCTAGCTAAACAGGTACTCGCGGAACGATTAAGTTCACTGGGCCCCGACAACCCCGACACGCTTATCTCCCGCAGCAACCTCGCTTTCGCCTTCACAAACAGTGGAGACCTAAAAAATGGGATCAACGAAGCAGCAAAGACATACGAAGAAAGCTTGCGAATCCTTGGCCCCGAACACCCCGACACATTTACTTGTTTTAATAACCTACTCTACGTTCTTCAGTTAGCGAACCTCAACATTTCAACCATCACAAGTGACGACAAACTCGATACAACATATGAATAGCAACATATGCCTATATCTCCAATGATTTCCGTATCACATCCATGGAGCACTGATCATCACCAAGAAAGGTACGAGGCACCGGAGCCCTACGGCGACTGCTACCCGCTGGTCGGGAGGCTGGGAGCTCGAGCTCGACGACCACCACATCTAGATGATTGATTCCAGGGGGTGGTTAGTGGTCGTAGGGGGTCAGGGATCGTAGTGTGGGGGCGCCTATGAGGTCGTTGTGCCAGATGGCGGTGGTCAGGGCCAGGACGCGTTGGGTGATGCGGGCGGCTACGCCGGTTGGGGTGCGTCCCTTGTGGCGTTCGAGGTCGAGCTGGTCTTTGAGGGTGTCGAAGATCGACTCGATGACTTGGCGGACTTTCTTCAGGGCGGTAGCGCCGGGTCGTGTGGACTCGTTGCGGGCCGCGGGGCGCAACAGGGTGATGCCGGCGCGGGTCAGCTCGGTCTCCAGGTCGGTGGAGCGGTAGCCCTTGTCAGCGGCCAGGACCTGGTGGAGGTGGGGCTCGAGGTGGTCCAGCAGGCCGGCCAGGACGTCGCGCTCGTCAGTCTTGGCTCCGGTGACGGCCCACGCTATTGGCAGGCCGTGGGGCGTGGCGACCAGGTGCAGGCGCAGGCCCCAGAAGTAGCGGGAGTGGGAGGCGCAGTACCCGTACTCGGCCCACCCGGCCATCTGGGAGCGGCGGACGGTAGGACGGCTGCGGGCGCACTCGATGGGAGTGGAATCGGCTAGCCACAGGGTGTCGTCGAAGATGCTGGTGGCCCGGGCCAGGGCGGTGATGACCCAGGACATGGTAGACGTCAGTGCGCGTAGGCGCTTGTTCCATCCGGACTGGCCCGGAAGGTGGGGAAACATGCCCCGGTAGTGCTTGCGGGCGTGGCGCAGCCACCGCCGTTCGCTGGTGTGGCCCAGCAGGGCCTGCATGACGGCCAGGGTGATGATCTCGGCATCACTGGTACGCGGGCAGATACCTACTCGCGGCCTGGGCGGGGTGATCTCGGGGTGGGCTTTGAGCAGGTCGTCGACGGTGACGTACAGTGCTGTGGCGAGGCTCCAGGTCGGTGTCCACTTCTTCTCAGAGCCTGTCAAGTTTTCTGTGTAAGCGGGTTGTTGCTTACAGGTAGGGGCGGGTCCGCTTCGGGGTAGGCTGCGGCGAGTTGGGCGAGGGCCTGCTTCCAGTTGGTGGTGACCTGCCCTTCGACCATGCGGGACGGCGCTTTATGTTTGCTGGCGGGTAGGTTCTTCTCCTTGGCGCGTTCTCGGGCACGCTTGTCCACAGGTGTTGCAGATGGCCAGCCACAGCAGCCTCACGGCAGCCTCATCGGAGGGGAACTGGCCCCTGTTCTTGGAGACCTTGCGCAGCTGGTAGCTGGGCGACTCAATACTGTTGGTGGAGGGGGTACCTCCCACGAAGTGGGGGAGAGATGACCCGGCGCAGCATCGGCCGGAGTACGCCAGGAACGGCTGTGTTCCGCACCCCACGCCCGCACCGCTGGTCGCCACCGCCCCTGGGGGTACTTGGAGCCCCACTGGTCGGAGAAATCGGCCAGGGCCCCTAGGGCGGCCTCCTCGTTGGGGGCGGTGTAGACGGGCTTGAGCGCTTTGGCAGGCCTGCTTGCGGAACCGCATAGGCCACGAACCGCATGGAGGCGCGTATCAGGTGCACGACGCAGGTCCGGGGCCAGGGAGTTGGGCCAGGCCTGCCTCGGGTCGCCCCTTGGGAGCCTGTCAAGTTTTCTGTGTAAGCGGGTTGTTGCTTACAGGTAGGGGCGGA
>NZ_JAUMUL010000044.1 GCF_030530635.1 Actinomyces sp. | reverse complement strand
CGCCGAAGGGGCGTAGTAGACGCCGAAGGGGCGTACCCAATGATCGGGCTCTGGCCTCCGCGTCGCCAACGCCATGCCGAGCGCTGCATCCCACCGCGGACGCTCGCGCCCTAGTGCCGCACCCAACCTCAGATGCCCCCGCCGCCAACCGCCGTACTCCACGCACGAGGAGCCACTCTCGTCGGGAATGCATGGCATGGAGTCATGTCAGGACGGCGCCGATTAGGGCCAAACGCAGTGATCCGTGCCGTCGCGGAGCGTCAGGGCGTGGTCGCGGATGTCGCCATCCGGTGGACGCCCGGTTCGCGGCCCGGTCTCCTGTGGTTGCACCAGAAGAGTGGTGACCCCCACTGTGTTTCACATATACGTGAAACTGCGTTACCCTGTAACGGTACCTACGAACGGCGTGTGAGGAGAAGAGGAGACATCATGTCAGCCGGCACGCTCACCAGGGTCGGCCTCGCGGCGCAGACCGTGCGTGAGGTCCAGGAGATCAAGCCCATAGAAGGAGCCGTACTCGTACTGCGTGACCCTGACGGCCGCGAGGTCGTGTTGACGCAGGGTGTTCAGAAGGCTCTGTTGGCAGCCCTCGCCTCGATCGCCGAGCATGGCGAGGTCACTATCGGCCGTGTCCCTGACGAACTCACCAGCACTGTTGCCGCCGACATGCTCGGTGTCTCGCGTCCTACGCTGCTGAAGTGGAGCCGCGACGGCCTGATCGACTCTTTCAAGGTCGGCTCGCACACTCGCTTCCGCCGGGAGGACGTAGTGCGGCTTCGTGATGAGCGTGAGCGCGAGCGTCGCCGTGCCTTCGAGGCACTGCGAGCCCTGGACGCGGAAGGGGACTTCGAGCACTTCGAAGACTGACTGCGACAAAAACCACGGAAACCTGTGAGCGGGGCGAGCTGCTGCGGCGCGTCGCGGACGTGCTGATGACGGCCGCGAACCTGCCCGAGCAGGAGCGGCGCTCCGACCCGCTGCTGGTGGACGGGTGAGGTGCAATTCGGGACGGCAAGTCGGCATTGCCGAAGACTTCTAGTGTGACTAGACTGCTGTCATGAAGCGGTCGGCGGTGCTGAAGCGGGTCAAGCGCGCAGCGCGCGACCGGGGACTTGAATACGAGGTTCGTGAACTCACTCGCCATACCGCCGTCCGAGTCGGGAGTGTTACGCGGACCCTTGGGCGTCACGTCGAGATCGACGACGTGACGGCGGGCAAGTTCTTCGATCAGTTCGCCGAGGTCCTCGGCGGGAAAGGATGGTGGCGATGAGTCGAACATTTGTTCTTAAGGCCGAGCGGGGAATCGGCAATTGGTGGGTTCTTGAGGTCCCCGAGGTGGGCGCGGTCTCTCAGGTTCGTCGTCTCGATCAGGCGAGGGATGAGATGCGTGAGGCCGTTGCGTACCTCGCGGGCATCCTTGAGTCCGAGGTCGACTTCGATGTCCAAACCACACTTCCCGCCGACTACGTCGAGCACATGGCGGAGGCTCGGCGGCTACGTGAGCAGGCGGATGCGGCGACGCGCAGGGCAGCGGACGAGTCTCGTGCGGCGGCGCGAGTTCTGCGCGAGGGCGGGTTGACTCTCCGCGAGGTCGGCATGCTTATGGGGGTGTCGCATCAGAGAGTGGCTCAGCTTCTTGATGCATGATCCCGGACAGGGTTGCGTTAGCTCGAGTACTTCAGCTCCGAGTAGCACAACGGCGATCATGTTCGTCATAACCTGCTAATATGGCGATCATGCACGCCATAAGGAGGTGTGCATGCCCGGCTACCGGATCAACCGGCAGATGACCGCCTTCGGCGAGCACATCCGTGGCTGGCGCATGGTGCTGGGGCTGACCGCCCAACAGGTCTCCGAGCGGGCCGACATCAGCCGCGACACGCTGCGCAAGATCGAACGCGGCGATCCCACCGTCTCCTTCGGTGCCGTCGCCCAAGTGCTGCGCTCCCTCGGCATCCTCGACCAGGTTGTCGACGCCGTCGACCCGCTATCCACAGACATCGGCCGCCTGCGCGCCGGAAGCCTGACGAAGCGGCGTGCCCGATGACCGACGTCGAAGTCCTTCTCGACACCGAATCGAAGCCGCAGCGCGTGGGGACCGCGCACTTCACCCGTACCTCCTGACTGCGGCCGACCAGACGCAAGCAGATGATGATCCAGCCGCCGCCATCAAGCAGCTTCTCGCCACCGGCGCCACCGGCCTAGGAGGCGCTCGCCCCAAGGCCTCCGTGAGGCTGGACGACGGCGGCCTCGCGATTGCCAAATTCCCGCATGCATCCGACCGGTGGAATGTCATGGCATGGGAAGCTGTCATGGTCGACCTCATGCAGGAAGTCGGGATCCGTTGCCCGCAGCGGCGACTGGTCAATGTGGGCGACTGCGGTGTACTCGTCCTGCGCAGGTTCGACCGATCCCATCTCGGACATCGGATCGGCTACATCAGTGCCATGACCGCAACTCAGGGGACGGTGAGCAGCACGACTACCTCGACGTCGTCGACTCGATCCGCGACCTGTCCCGCTCTCCGCGCGCCGACCTCCGCGAAGTCTTCGTACGGATGGCTGATGCTATCGCACCGCGTATCGAGGCGCTCGCCGCCGTATCTCAAGGCCGCTGATCATCCAAGAGCGCTGCGACGGTTCGTTCCAGCAGCGTCGTCGGCAAGGGCTCATCCAGACCGAACCACAAAGTCCCCTTGCCACGCACCCATGGGGCGAGTTCAGTGCGCAGCGCCTCCTGGGACGGCAGTGGGTACAGCGCTACGTGGTCCTTCCAGCCCGAGACGAAAACCCGCGCGGCCCTGCTGCGTCCCGGAATCCGATAGCCGATGATCCCGTAGCTGATCACTTCCTCGACGCCAGGTGCGGTGCGCCGCACCAGGTCACGCAGTGCGTCCAAGGCCGGGCGCGCCGCCAGCGGCACGGACGCCAGGTAATCGGTGACGGCGCGCAGATGCGTCCGGGCGACTGCGCCCTGCCGGTTCCGCTGAGGAGGTACGTGCTCCCAGTGGGTGCTCACGGTGGACAAGAAGTCGTTCACCGGGACATGCGTGGGTTCCAAGAGGGCTCCTCAAATCTGTTGCTGATAGGGGACACGGCCGGCTGTCACTGGTGCCGTGCAGCGTATGCCAGGGCGTGGCGGGGTTTGAATTGTGGCGACTGAACTCAGCGTGACTTGCTGGGCAAACCGCCTATGACCAGGGGAAACGTGTCTCCCGGTCGGCTTCTGGTAGACCAGCGCAGGCCCCGCCTCATCCCTGCCAGAGGTTCTGCATGTACTCCGGTGGGCACGGGTGGCCCTCTTTGATGATGCCGGGATTGCCGATGACCGTGGAACCGGACGGGACATCGGTGTTGACCAGTGCCCCCGGGGCGATGAGGACGTCGTCTCCGATGGTGATCCCGCCGACGATGACGGCATTCGTGCCGATCCACACGCGGTCTCCGATCGTGGGGGTGCCCGCTCGGCGCCCGGACGGCACTTTGCCGATCGTTACACCCGTGGCGATGTTGCAGTTGCTACCTATCACTGCGGCCGGATTGATGATGATCCGGCCGCGGTGTCCGATGTAGAAACCGGGGCCGATCCTGGTCGACCAAGGAATTTGGATGAATGTCGTCGCCGACAGATGGCTGAGAGCCGCTCGGTAAGCCTTCTGCATCAGCGGCGAGCTGGCGTTCTGCGCATGACGGAAGGTCCACAGGTAGCTCAGCACCTTGCGCTCGCCGAGGCGGGCGGTCAGCGGCACGTCGCTGCGGCCGAAGTAGCGGAAAAGATCCGAGTGGAAGAGCTGTCGTGCCATCGAGGTCATGGGGGAACTCCTCAGGGGTGGATAGGGTGCCACCAAGAATACGGGGGTTCGCTCCTGAGCCTGGGCGTGTCGGCGGTTCGCGACGAACTCGTCTGCTCGTGCCGGAGGATGGACGCGTGTCGGTTCTACCTGCGGCCGCGTGGGGTAGCGCGGCTCGCCCGCCTGGCGACACGCGCGTGCGCGTCAGTAAAAGTGTGAGCTGCGCCACCCACAAGAAGTGGGGTTACGCAGAGCGGCGGTCGCGCCGGATGGCGCCACCGTTGCGGGTATGGTGCGGGTTGCGACCACAACATGTTGTGGTCGCTGGCCGGTTACGCTCCTAGATGATGTGTTACACCGGTGTCGTTTGCGGGGGTGTCTTGGAGTAGGGTCGGCGGCGTCGGCGGCGCCGACCGGGGCCCTCGGCCCCGGTGGTGCCACCCGTTCAAAGAAGACTGCACGCTCAGCACTAACGCAAAGCACTGGAGGCCCCTCGTGTCCGACAGCACCCAGACCCCGTCCGCCGCTCACCTGGCCGCCGCGCACCCCGAGCTCGTGGCCCGAGGCTCTGCCGACTCCGCTGTCGCCCACGGCTCGCGCCCCCAGGTGGACGCCGTCTCCACCATCACCGAGTACCTGGACCGCTCCGACTGGCGCGTGAACGCCAACGCCAACCAGGGTTACTCCCTGGGCGGGATGATCCTGAACACTTCCGGCAAGGTCATCGCCAACTATTGGCTCAGCCAGATCTACCCGCAGGTGGCCGGCGACGCCCACCGCGACGGCGACATCCACATCCACGACCTGGACATGTTCGCCGGCTACTGCGCCGGCTGGTCGCTGAAGAACCTGCTCCAGCAGGGATTCAACGGCGTCCCCGGCAAGATCGCCTCCGGCCCCGCCAAGCACTTCTCATCCGCCGTCGGCCAGATCGTCAACTTCCTGGGCACCCTGCAGAACGAGTGGGCCGGCGCGCAGGCCTTCTCCTCCTTCGACACCTACATGGCGCCCTTCGTCCGCCTGGACAACATGAGCTACGACGACGTCCTCCAGTGCATGCAGGAGCTCATCTTCAACCTCAACGTCCCCTCCCGCTGGGGCACTCAGACGCCCTTCACCAACCTCACCTTCGACTGGACCTGCCCCGCGGACCTGGCCGACGAGCACCCGCTGGTCGGCGACGAGCTGTGCGACTTCACCTACGGCGACCTCGCCGAGGAGATGGGCATGATCAACCGCGCCTTCATGGAGGTCATGACCACCGGTGACGCCGACGGCCGCGTCTTCACCTTCCCGATCCCCACCTACAACATCACCAAGGACTTCGACTGGGACAGCCCCAACGCCGACCGGCTGTTCACCATGACCGCGAAGTACGGCCTGCCCTACTTCCAGAACTTCATCAACTCCGAGCTCGACCCCGGCATGATCCGCTCCATGTGCTGCCGCCTGCAGCTCGACCTGCGCGAGCTGCTCAAGCGCGGCAACGGCCTGTTCGGCTCGGCCGAGCAGACCGGCTCCGTCGGCGTCGTCACCGTGAACATGGCGCGCCTGGGCTACCTGCATGCCGGCGACGAGGAGGCCCTGGTGAAGGCGCTGGACCGCCTGATCGACATCGCCTCGCAGACGCTGGAACTCAAGCGCACCGTCATCCAGCACCACATAGAGGCCGGCCTGTTCCCCTTCACCAAGCGCTGGCTCGGCACGCTGGACAACCACTTCTCCACCATCGGCGTCAATGGCATGAACGAGATGGTCCGCAACTTCACGCACGACGCCTACGACCTGACCGACCCGCGCGGTCACGCCATGTGCGTGCGCATCCTCGACCACGTCCGCGGCCGCATGGTTGAGATCCAGGAGGCCACCGGCCACCTGTACAACCTGGAGGCCACCCCCGCCGAGGGCACCACCTACCGGTTCGCCAAGGAGGACCGCAAGCGCTTCCCCGACATCCTCCAGGCGGGCACCGACTCCAACCCGTACTACACCAACTCCTCCCAGCTGCCTGTCGGCTACACCGACGACCCCTTCGAGGCGCAGGAGATGCAGGAGGAGCTGCAGACCAAGTACACGGGCGGCACGGTCCTGCACCTGTACATGAATGAGCACATCTCCTCAGCCCAGGCCTGCAAGGAGCTGGTGCGCCGCTCGCTGACGGCCTTCCGCACGCCCTACATCACCATCACCCCGACCTTCTCGATCTGCCCGACCCACGGCTACCTGGCCGGCGAGCACTTCACCTGCCCCAAGTGCGCCGAGCTGCACCCCGACGCCGAGCCGGTCGAGTGCGAGGTGTGGACCCGTGTCATGGGCTACTTCCGCCCCGTGAAGTCCTTCAATATCGGTAAGAAGGGCGAGTACATGGAGCGGCAGATGTTCACCGAGGCCGCGGCCGGCGCCCACGGCGCCACCACCTCGCGTCTGACCTCTATCAGCGCCTGAGGTCCGGGTCTCCAACGGAGCGGGAGGTGCGGGTGGCGGACTGGATCGTTGAGCTGACTCCTCGCGCCGAGAGTTCGCTGCGCCGACTCGATCGCAGTGTCCAGGTGCGTGTGGTCGGCAAGCTGCGGGAGATTCAGGGCGCTGATGATCCGCGGAACTTCATGAAACCGATGACTGGCCCGCTTAAGGGGTACTTCCGACTCCGGGTCGGGAACTACCGGGTGATCGTCGACCTCCAGGATGAGCGCTGCGTGATCCTCGCAATTGATGTCGGTCATCGATCCACGGTCTATCGATGAGATCACCGGTCCTGTTCGTGACTCGGCTGTAGAGGCGCCGGGGCGCCTGCCGCTTCAGCGGTGGGGCCCCGGCGCTCGTCCTAGGGGGCTCTGGACCTTCGCTGTATGGGCTGGGGCTTGTCGGAAATGAGGGCCGACTCCTATGCTGTAAACATGTCTACAGCAGTTCTGAGCGTGCGACTGCCGGAGGAGCTTAAGCGTCGGCTCGATGATCTGGGCTCTCGGACCGGGCGCCCGGCAACTTTCTATGTGCGTGAGGCTGTGGAGTCCTACATTGATGACTTGGAGTACGCGTACACGCTGAAGGCTGAAGCGGAGGCGGCCAGGCGTGGTGAGATCAAGACGCGCCGCCTCGATGAGATCGCCGCGAGCCTCGGACTCGATGACTGAGACCCTCAAGAAAGGCATCGTGCACCGCCCCGCCGACGACCTGCAGATCGCCGGGCTCGTGCCCATGTCCACCGTCGACTGGCCCGACCGCCTGGTCGCGACGGTCTTCCTGCAGGGCTGCCCCTGGAACTGCTTCTACTGCCACAACCAGGCCCTCATCCCCGCGCGCACGCCCGGCGCGGTCGCCTGGGATGAGGTCCGCGCCCTGCTGGCCCGCCGTCGCGGCCTGCTCGACGGCGTCGTCCTCACCGGCGGGGAGGCACTGCGCCAGGACGCCCTCGCCGACGCCGCCGCCGAGGTGAAGGAAATGGGTTTCCAGGTGGGTCTGCACACCGCCGGCCCCTACCCGGGTCGCCTGCGCGACATGGTGGCGCGCGGGCTGGTCGACTGGGTCGGCCTCGACATCAAGGCCCTGCCCGAGCACTACGACGTCGTGGTCGGCCGCCCCAACTCCGCCGCCAAGGCCTGGGAGTGCCTGCATGTGCTGGTGGATGCGGCCGCCCGCGGCGACGGCGTCGGCTTCGAGGTGCGCACCACCGTGGTCCCCGGGGACACAACCGCCGCGGACGCCGTGGAGGTCGCCCGCCGCGTGCACGACGCCGGCGCCCGGGTCTACGCGCTGCAGCAGGCCCGCGGCGCGGGCACCACCGGCGGCTTCGCCGTGTCCGCGCCCGGATGGGACGCCGAGTGCGAGCGCATGGCCGCCCAGATCGAGACCCTCGGCTGGGACCGCTTCACCTACCGCCCCGCCTGATTTCTCCGCCGAGTTCGGTAGATCTTACGTGCCGAGGTCGGTCGGCATGATGGCTGACAGTCGACTTGCTCTCGCGCGTGACCCTGGCCGGGCTGGTCGGTCACAGTGAGGGGACGATGCCGTTGAGGTTGTTGAGCACGTGCAGCGCCGCCGGAAACAATACGTTTCCACGTGTTCTCACGAACAGAATCCCGGCCGCGACGCCGAAGCAGGCGTGCGGAATGATGCCAACCCATCCGGACAGCGCCCAGGAGCGCATGTGCAGCATGCCGAACAGCACACCGGAGACCGCGACCCCCACCCACGCCCGGGTGCGGTCGGCAATGGCGGTCAACAGGAACTGGCGGAAGAACATCTCCTCCACTACCGGTCCCGCGAGCACCAGCACTCCCAGCACAGCCCAGGGCGGAAAGGCGGCTATTGCCCGACCAACATTGGCGTCATTGGCCAACTCGCCCCCCGCGCCGGGCAGGACGCCTGCGAGCCAGTCGGATGCCAGGGCCCCCACGCTCTCAAGCGCCACCGCCCCTATGACGCCGAGCGCCAGCCAGGCCACGGCCCGCAGCGGGCCGGCCGCCAGTAGGCGCCCCTGCTCGGCCAGCTCACCGCCCCAACCGCCGACCGCCAGCATGAGCAGCACCGCGTAGGCCCACATGGTGAAGGCGCCGCGTCCCTCCGCAGGCAGCCACGGCGGCGACAGGTGCAGCAGGAACACTGCGGTGTAGCTGACGATGAAAACCAGCCGGCACACCGCCGCGGTTTTGGAGGGCGGCCCCGCTTCGCGGCTTGGGTAGGCGGTGGTCTTCGGGCCGGCCCATGAACGGGAAGACATCATGAGTTTCTCCTCCAGTCGAGGTGATTCAGCGGTGTCGGCAGGTGAACTCGGCGGCGTCGAAAGGTGCCGGTGATGCCGTTTACCGATCGCCCCGAGTCTGGAGTCATGCCCACTGCCAGCGACTCGGCCGCGGGAGGGATCTCGCATCTTCTCCTCGGACCTGCGGATGTAGAACCCAGGTTCGATGCCCGGCACGAGTCGTCCCCCTAGACTGCAATGGTGCCGAAATCGCCAATTCACTCAGCTCGCGCTCCATGCCGACACTCCGCGGTTGGTCGCGCCGTCCTCGTCGGCGCGCTGCTGTTCCTGGTCGCCTCGTTGGCGGCCGCCGTCGACTCCGGCGCACCCGCTCCGGCAACACGTACGGTGGTGTGGGGCGTGCTGGTCTGCCTGACCGGAGCAGCTTGGTGGCTGCGGCGCCGCGACCGGGCAGCATTCGAGCGGGCGCTCGCTCGGGAGGCGGCGGCCCGAGCCGTCGCTGAGGACCGTCTGGAAATCGCTCTCGATTTGCACGACGCGGTCTCCGGGGCCCTGGGGGCGATCATGGTTCGGGCGGCGGTCGCCCAACGCCTAGAGCACGACTCGCAGGACCTGCGCGTAGCCCTGCAGGAGGTGCAAGAGGCCTCACATGAGGCGACTGCCGGGTTGCTGCGCATGCTGCGCGTGTTGCACGGCGAGGGTTCGCCGGGCTCCGCCGTCCCCGTCCCACCGCCCGCAGGCACAGACCGCGAGGGTGCGGAAGCCGGAGACTCGCCGTGTGGTACCGGCGAGCGCGCCACGGACACCGCCCGGAGACGGGCATGACCGGCGAGATCGGCGTGCTGGTGGCCGAGGATCAGCGCCTGTTACGTGCCTCTCTGATAGCGCTGTTTAACGCCGAGCCGGATATGACCGTACTGGGCGAGGCCGCCGATGGGGAACGCGCCGTCGCCGAGGCCTCACGGCTGCGGCCCGACGTGGTGCTCATGGACATCCGCATGCCCGTGCTCTCCGGCATCGAGGCCACGGCGCGCATCTGCGCCGACCCGCGGTTGGTGCGCACGCGCGTACTCGTACTGAGCATGTATGAGCTCGACGAGTACATTCTGGGTGCCCTGCGTGCCGGCGCCTCCGGCTTCCTCCTCAAGGACGCCGACCCGAGCATGCTACTCGACGCCGTGCGCACCGTGGACTCCGGGCAGTCGTTGCTCGCCCCAAGCCTGATGGCGCGCTTGCTCGATCACTGCGTGCCCGCTGCGACCTCCTCGACTGCTCGGTTGGAGACGCTGACCCCGCGGCAACGCGAAATTCTTACGCTGATCGCCCGCGGAATGTCTAACACCGAGATCGAGGAGGAGCTGAGGATCACCCGCGCAACCCGCCGCAGTCACATCAACGCCTTGCTGGCGCGACTAGGCGCTCGGGATCGAGCGCAGCTGGTGATCGCCGCCTACGAGGCCGGGTTGGTGAGGCCTGCACAGCAGGGGTCGTCGGAGTGAAGCTGTCATGGAATGCAGCACTTTCCAGTGCCGGCTGCTCACGGCAACGAGCTGAACCGCATGATGTCGCGGCGACTGCGCACGGGCGGCAACCGTTCCCTCCCAGCGCAGTTCCGACGCCGCGCCCACGGCTGCGAACACGGCTGCCTCCGCCACCTCACCCAGGACCGCCCCGCTTACCGTCTCCAGCCGGGGAGTGACGGCCTGGACCCTGACCGATGCCGGCCGGGAGGAGCTGGCCGACTGGTGGGAGAGCCCGGTTGCCCGCCGCGCCGCCCGGCGTGTTCCCGCGACGACTAGCCGTCACGTTCCACGACCTTGGGGTGCATTCCACGACCACCCCGGGGTCGTGGAACGTGCACGGGGGTCGTGGAATGTCATGGCCTCCGTCCTCAGCGCCGCTCCCGGAACACCGTCCGCCGCTGCGCCAGGTAACTGACGGCGTACAGCACGCCGTCGCCAATCGGCTTGGCCAGCCACAAGGCCACCCCGATACCCGTCAGCGCCCGCAACAGCACGTATCCGGCTGCCAACAGCACCAGCGCGAGCACCACGTACCGCACGGCCGTCCGGCAAACGGTTCCGGGCGCCGCCCGGAACACGTGCCGGTTCATGAAGAAGTTGGCCGTCCCGCTGATCAGACGCGCCCCCACCACGCTGGCCAGCAGGTTGCCGGTCAGTAGGTGCAGCGCCACCACCCCGACCCAGTCGATGCCGAAGCTCGCCAGGCTCGCCCCGACGAATCCCAGCAGCGGCGCGTAGATGCGCGCAGAGTCCCGCAGCGGCCGGAAGTGGCTGGAGGCATTGCCCGGCTCGTACACCGTGGCGATCTCCACCTCCTCCACCTCAAGGCCGAGTTTGTGAGCGCGCAGCAGGGCGCTGAGCTCCCACTCGTAGCGGTCCCCGGGCACCTCTGCCAGCCAGGCGGTCTGCTCGGCCGGGTAACCGCGCAGGCCCGTCTGGGTGTCGCCCAGACGCCAGCCGGTGGCCAGCCGGAAGGCCAGCGCGGTTATGGCATTTCCGATCCGGCTGCGCAGCGGCACCGGCCCGGTCAGGCGCCGCACCCCCAGTGTCATGTGGCCGGTTGCGTGTACACGGCGCGCCACGGCCGCGATGTCGGCGGGCCGGTGCTGCCCATCGGCGTCCGCGCACACCACGTCCGCCTGCGGCCACAGCTCGGCCGCCTGCGCCAGTCCGGTGCGCAGCGCCACCCCCTTGCCGCGGTTGGACTTGTGGCCGACCACTTCCGCCCCGTGCGCGCTCGCCTCCCGGAACACCTGCGCGTACTGCGGGCCGGACCCGTCGTCGACGACGAGCACCCGGCACCCGGGCAGTTCCCGCACCAGGTCGCCGACCAGGCCCGGTAGCCGTCCATCGGGCTGGTAGGCCGGAATCAGCACCACCAGCCCTACTGCTGTGGGCCGACGGCGCAGCGGCGCAGGTCGTAGCCGACGTTGCGGGAAGGAGCCGGTGGCGGGGCGGGTCGGCGTACTCATTTCAGGCGCCCTTGGCGATGTAGAGGATGTCGGAGGTCTCCCGTTCGCCGCCGTTGGAGGGGCGGTTGACCACCTCGCCGTTGAACCAGAGCGTCGAGGAGCCGCCGCCGTCCAGGTTGTAGGCGCAATCGCAGCCCAGGTCGGCCATGATCTGGGCGAGTTCGGTCATGGTCGCCCCGCGTGAGTAGCCCTTGTTGCGCCCGTCGACGACGACTAACGCGTAGTGCCCGTCCGTGATGGCGCCCAGCGCCGTGCGCGGCTGGGTGCCTTGGATGGAGTGGTTGCCGACGTTGGTGTCCACCTCCACCGCGTCGATACCGGCCAGCACCGAGCCGCCGCGCACCAGCGCCGGCCCGAAGGACAGGGTGTTCCACACGCCGGCGTCCAGCAGGGTCTGGGCGTCGGTGCCGGTCTCGTCGTAGACCTCGACGCGCCCGTCGGCGTAGAAGGCGATGCCGTCGCGCACGCCGTCGTCCCGGTAGATGACGCCGTTGCGGATGAGGATGCCGTCGGAGCGGAAGCCGTAGTAGTCGCCGTTGACGGCGAGGATCGCGTCGTGCTCGGTGGCCATGGCGCTGGGCAGGGCGGTGATGTTGGTGCCGTAGGCGTTGTTGGCGAAGGCGCTGCGCACGGCGGTGGCGTCGCCGGCCTGGATGTCGGCGACGTAGTAGGTGACCGTGTCGTCCCCGGAGCCGGTGGATACCTGCTCAATGCTGACGGAGGTCAGCGAGGAGGTGTAGGAGTCGGCGGTGACGGTGATGTCGGTGGCCGTGGCGGTGGCGGAAGGCGTTGCGGAGACGGAGGAGTGGGCGGCCTCGTAGGCGGCCACGTCGGCGACCTCCACATGGTCTATGACGAACCGGTTCAGCGCCCAGCCCGCCGCGCCCACCAGGCCGGCACCCAGCATGGTGGTGCCGCCCAGGAGGACGCGTCGGCGGGAGGCGCGGCGGGGCGCCGTCCGGGTTTCACCGCGGGCGCCTTCGGATTCAGGGGTCGAAGCTTTGGACATGGCCTAGACCCTTGTCGGCGTGCGTATGAGCGAACCGGGATCGAAGTAAGGGGCTCCTGTGAATCCGGCGGCCACACCTGTGCGGTGTGGGCACGCGTCCGGTATCAGCGGATCGAACGGATCAGCGCGAACAGCAGGCAGGCGATCAGTGCGGCGGCCGCGGCCACGACGAACAGCATGTGGTAGCCGAAGGCGCTGATGGCGGCGGCTGCCACCAGCGGACCGGCGATCTGCCCGCCGGTGTTGGCCAGGTTGAGTATCCCCAGGTCCTTCGCCGCCGTGTCCGGATCGGGTAGAACGGCAATATTGAGGGCCTGGTCGACGGCGTTGAACATGCCCAGTCCGGTTCCCGCGATGACGGCGTACAGCACCATCATCACCGGCGTGGCGTAGAAGAACGGTACCAGCACGCCCACGGCGATCAGCAGGGAGGAGACGATGACCGGCAGCTTGATCAGCTTGAGCCGATCGGCGATCGGCCCGGCCACGAAGGCCATCACAATGCCGGTCACCATGATGATCAGGGAGACGATGGAGATGTAGCGGGAGGAGTCGTCCTCGCCGAGCAGCATGTAATCGGTGAGGATGTACAGGACATACCCCTGGATGGCGAATTTGGCGAGGATGACGAAGAACTTGCCCAGCAGCGCCAGGTAGTAGTCGCGGGCGTTGTGACGCGCGAACATGAAGTGGTCCAGCACCATGTCCCTGGTGAACGGCCGCTTGGGCATGTCCAGTGAGGAGGTCTCGCGGAACAACAGCGAGGTGGCCGGGGCGACCAGCACGGTGAGAACTCCCAGGACGAGCAGGCCCGTGGCGGTGTTGCCCAGGAACTGGGCGCCGATCACTTGGCCCAGGCCGGTGCCCAGCCCGTTGCCGAGTGCGTAGCCGGAGGCGGCGGTGCCGCGGAACTGCGGGGAGATCCGGTCGGAGAGCGTGCCCAGCAGCGGGGCGATGATCGAGTTGAGGAAGATCTGGTACACGGCCCAGGTAGTCACCAGGGCCGGCACGCTTTGGACGTGCCCGAGCACCGTCAACGACGCCAGCGAGCCGATCGCCCCCAACCAGATCCAGGGGGTGCGGCGGCCCAGGCGCGACCGGGTCAGATCCGAGCCGGCGCCGATGAGAATATTCGCGATGGCCGCCACGATCATTGAGACGGTCGAGTTGAGTGCCACCACCGCCGCCTTGTCAGCCGGGGCGATCTCGGCGATGCGTGCCGGCAGGAGGACGCCGACGGCGCCCAGGTAGGCGACGATCCAGCAGAAGGCGCCGATCGCCAGTCCGATCACCAGGCGTATCGGCAACTTGGGCTGCTGCTCGTCGGTGGTGGTGCCGGACCACTCCTGTGCGGAGGGGGCGGAGGTTGTTTCCTTGTTGGCCATGATTGCTCCATTGCTTGTGTTTGGCCGGTTGTGGTGGGTTCGGGACTACTCAGAGCAAGACGGTGGGGTCGGAACCCGAGAGGGCTCAGATGGCGACGGCGGCCGAGACCGCGTCCGGGTCGCCCCAGAACTGGCCTGCCTCAAAGCGAACCCGGCCCGCGGGGAGGATGAACTTGCGCCCGTCCCGGTCCCAGCGGGACAGCGGCCGCAGCAAGGCGTCGACGACGGCGGTGGCGCTCCGGCCGGGGTCCAGGCCGACCCGGGTGAAACCGAGCAGTTCCCGCTGGCCGACGCGATCGCCGTCCAGCCGGGTGGCGTAGAGCTGAATGGTTGCGATCCCGTCCCGGGTGCCGGTGTTGCGCACGGTGGTGCGGGCCCGCACCCGGCCGTCTGCGGCGTTGACGTCCAGATCGAGTCCCATCAGTGTGAAGGTCGTGTAGCTCAGGCCCCGGCCCAGGGGGATGAGCGCCTCGGCGCCCCTGCGTGCGAGCAGGCGCTGCCCGTACCAGCGGTCGTAGCCGACCTTGGCGGCGTCTGCCCTGAATTCGGGCAGGTCCTCCGCGCGGCGCGGTATCGCGTAGGGCATGCGGCCGCTGAAGTTCTCCGCCCCCAGCAGCAGGTCGGCCAGGGCGTGCCCGCCCTCCATGCCGGAGTACCAGCCCATGACGACGGCGGGCACGGACTCGAACCACTCCTCCATGAGCACCGCCCCTGCCGCCACAATGACGACGGCCGTGCGCGGCTGCGCGGCGGACACCGCGCGGATCAGGGCGACGTCCTCCGGCGGCAGGTGCAGGTTGGCGCGGTCGCCGCCGATCTCCGCCTTGCCGGCCGCTGCTCGAAGGCGGTCCATCATTTCGCCCAGTACCGCTTGATCCTCTGCGGTATGCGGCTCGGGGTAGAGCCGCATGAGGTCGTCGCGGGCGTAGATGCGTCCGTTGACCCATTCGCCCTCCTCGGCGGCCGTGTAGCCGACGACGACCACGGCGGCATCGGATTCGGCGGCCAGGGCGGCGGCCCGGTCCGGGTCGGCGCCGTCGTCATGGGTGACCCGTGCTCCGGGCAGGGCCGTGCACAGGCCGGCCAGGGGCGTCACCTGGTGCGCATGCACATTCGAGGAGCCTCGGTCGCCGAGGTTCTGGACGTCGGCGAGGCGCCCGACGACGGCGAGCGACCGCAGCGATACCGGATCCAGGGGCAGGGCGGGGGCGTCGGCCACGGCCTCGTTGCGCAGCAGCACCATGGAGCGGGCGGCCGCCTCGCGGGCCAGCGCGCGGTGTTCGTCGCTCGCGATGACGGCCGCGGGTGGGCGTTCGTCGCAGCGGCGGGCGTAGTGGTCCAGCAGGGTGCGCAATAGTCGCCGACCGGAGGTGCGTACCGTGTCTCTGCTCGCCTCGCCGGTGGCGAGAGCATCGGGCAGGTGTTCGGCGCGCAGCTGGGCGAACGGCGTCTCCACATCGAGCCCCGCCTCCAGCGAGGCCCCGGCGTCGCGGATGGCCCAGATGAAGTCGGAGATGGTGAAGCCGGTGAAGCCCCACTTCTCCCGCAGTACCTCCGTCAGCAGCTCCTGGGAGGCGCTGGCCCACTGGCCGTTGACCCGGTTGTAGGCACACATGAGTGAGCCGGCTCCGGCGCGCACGCAGTCGTGGAAATGTGGCAGGAAGTCCTCGTGCAGTGTTTCGGGATCGCAGTGGACGTCGACGTCGAAGCGCGCATTCTCCATGGAGTTCAGGGCGAAGTGCTTGACGCAGGCGATGGCGTGCACACTCACGCCGCGGGTTAGGGCCGCCCCCATGGCGCCGAGCAGCACGCTTTGATCCGAGTAGGTCTCCTGCACGCGTCCCCAGGCGGGGTGGCGGGGCAGGTTGATGCATACGCCGCCGAAGAAGTTGCCGCCCGAGGCCCGCACCTCCTGACCGATCGCCCGGCCGATCCGCTCCTCCAGGTCGGGGTCCCAGGTGGCGCCGCGGGCCATGGACACGGGGAAGGCGGTGGCGGAGCCGACGACGACGCCGCGCGGGCCGTCGATGAAATGGATGCCGGGGACACCCAGTCGCGCGTTGGCGCCGGCCGGATAGGGGAAGTGGTTGTAGCCGTCGTGCATGATGCTGCGGCGCCCCCGCCAGAAGGGAACGTTGCCGTGTAGGAGCGCCAACTGCTCGGAGGCGGTCATGAGGCTCAGGAGCGAGTCGGCCTCGGCGTCGGGATCGCCGCCGTCGCGCACGCGGTCGACGGCCTGGGCGAAGGGCGTGCCGGGAACGAGTTCCGGACCGGGGGTGGGCTGCGGGCGCCCCGACTCCGGGGCGGACCGGGGACCGGGTGTGGGTGCTGTGGAGGCGGATGGGTCTGCGGACATCTTGAGTCTCCTCGACGTTGAGGAACTGAGTGCTTGGTGGGTACCAAGTTAATCTTGACTGTACCCTGTTGCGGCGCGCTTTGCCAGCCTCGAGGCGTAATGACTCGATGAGAGCGATCGTCGTAGTCGTGCCCCGGCCTCGTGAATCAGGTGCTGGGTGACTGGCCTGCGAGTGGGACGGGCGGCGTCGCGATAGCCTGAGTCGCCGGGCAGTCATTCGGTCGGGGGAGGGGAGCGCGCATGAGTATCGCGAGGGGACAACGACTCAAAGGGCCAGAGCGCAAGGCGCAGATCATCGATGTCGCCACCGATCTCATCGGCGAGCGCGGCTACTGGGGCGTGTCCATCCAGGACATCGCCACCCGGTGCGCCATCACCGATACCGCGGTGCTGCATCACTTCGGTTCCAAGGAGTCCCTGCTACTGGCGGTCCTGGAAAGCCGCGACGAGCGCGACCGGAGGGCGCTCGCGGATCTACTCGGTCTGGCCCGCAGCGAACTGTACGATCGTCTCCCGCAGGTCACCCTGGTCGACTTCTGTGACGCACTCGTGCAACGCAACGCCTCCCAGCCGGCGATCGTCGCTCTGTACGCCGTCCTCGACGCCGAGGCCCTCAACCCCGACCATCCTGCGCATCGGTACTTCCAGGAGCGCGAGCGGCTTGTAATCAAGAGCTTCGCGCGCACCGCCTCGGAACTGCCCCTGGAACCACGGGAGCGCGGCCGACTCGTCCTGTCCTTAATGGACGGGCTGCAACTGCGGTGGCTGCGGGACCGAAGTATCGACCTGCTGACCCAGTGGCGCCTGATATCCGACCGGCTGCTGTGCTGATCGGGAGGCGGCGCGCGGGTGCAAGATCTCACGTGTCTGGCATGCATGACTTCACGTCGGCCGGTTTCATAATCTCATTCCATGACCACCTCCCCTTCGACCGGACTCGCCTCTGCCTTGCAGGGGAAGGGGGTCACTCCAACCGACGCCGGCCTGCGCACCTCCTTCACCCCCACCCTGCTGGTGGCGTTGGCGGCGCTCGCGGCGATCGCCCCGCTGGCGATGGACGCCTACCTGCCGGCCTTCAACCAGATGGCCGCCGACCTGGGTGTCTCCGCCTCCACCACCCAGTTGACGTTGACCACCTTCCTGGTTGGTGTGGCGCTGGGCCAGCTGAGCATCGGCGTGCTGTCCGACCGCTTCGGCCGCCGCCCCCTGCTGCTGTGGGGCAGCGTACTGGCCTTCGCGGCCGGTGTCGGCACCGCGCTGGCCCCGAGCGCCGCGCTGCTGCTGGTAGCCCGCTTCCTTCAGGGACTCGGCGGCGCCGCCGGCATGGTGCTGGGCCGTGCCGTCATCTCCGACCGCTCCCGCGGCATCACCGCCGCCCAGGCCCTGTCCCTGGTGATGGCGATCCAGGGCATCGCGCCCGTGGTGGCACCGATCCTGGGCGGGGCGCTGGTCGGCCCGGTCGGTTGGCGCGGCATCCTCGGCGTAGTCGCCGCCTTCCAGGGCGTGCTCGTGGTGCTGGTGGCCGCCTGGGTGCCTGAGACCCTGCCCGCCGAGCAACGCCACGACGGCGGCCTCGGCATCCTGGTCGACGGCACGCGGGCACTGGCGAAGGACCATGTGTTCATCCGACTGATCGTCATCAATGCGCTCGTCTACGCGCTGCTGACCTCCTACCTGTCCGCCGCGCCGTTCATGCTGCAGGGCGTGCTCGGCATGGGCACGGCCGCCTACACCGCCGTCTTCGCCGTCTGTGGGCTCGTGGTCACGCTGACGGTGGCGGCCTGCGGGTCGCTGGCCAAGCGGATCTCGCCGGAGCGGCAGATCCGCATGGGGCTGATCGCCATCCTCACGGTCGACATCGTCTTCGCGGCCGTCTGCCTGACGCGCCTGTCCGGTCCGGTGTCTTCGATGGCGCTCACGGTTATCACCGTCGCCCTGTTCATCGTGCACGTCATGACCCTGGGCACCTGCATGGGTAACCTGCCGGCCGTGGCCCTGGGCCGGACGGGCCGCTGGGCGGGGACCGGCTCGGCGCTGCTGGGCTTCATCCAGTTCGTCTTCGGCGGTATCGCCAGCCCGATGGTGGGGCTGAGCGGCGACGCCTCCGGCGTCGCCTTCGGGGCGACGATCGTGGTGCTGGCGGCCGTGGCGAATGTGCTCGCCCTGTTCGGGGTGCGCGACCGCGGCGATAAGGAGCAGCAGCGCGCCGCGGCCGCGGCCAAGCGGGCCGCCCGTCTCGGCCGCGACCAGCTCCAGTAGGGCTCGGCGGAGGCCGGGCGCCGACGCGGGGCGGACCGCCGCAGACCTAGCCGTCGGGCCGGCCGGCCCCGGCAGGCCCCGATGAAGGCCCTATTCCTCCTCTTCAGAGGCTTCCAGACGGTAGCCGACGTTGCGGACCGTGCCGATCAGGTGGTCGTACTCGGTGCCGAGCTTGGCGCGCAGGCGGCGCACGTGGACGTCCACCGTGCGCGAGCCACCGATGTAGTCCTCGCCCCACACCTCGTCCAGCAGCGCCTGGCGGGTGAGCACCCGCCCCTGGTTGAGGGCGAGCACCTTGAGCAGCTCGAACTCCTTGAAGGTCAGGTCCAGCAGGGTGCCGCGGATGCGGGCCGTGTAGGCGGTGGTGTCGATGACCAGGTCGCCCGCCTCGATGCGGTCCTCGGCAACCGACTCCGCTTCGGGGGCGCGTACGCGCACCAGCCGCAGCCGCGCACCCAATTCGGCCGGTGTGGCACCGGACATGATGAAGTCCGCGGCGCCCCAATCCGGCTGTACGGCGGCGGCGCCGCCCTCCTGAAGTACCAGGATGATCGGCCCACAGTCCATCGGCCCGGACAACAACTGGCACAGGGCGCGGGCCCGCACCAGGTCGGCGCGCGCATCCACCATGACCACGTCCGCCTCGCCGACCGCGGCGTACGAGGCGGGTACGGGCTCCAGGCACTCGACCTCGGAGTCGAGGAATGACACCGCGGGGACGACGGCGGCGGCGTCGTCCTCACGGGTGAGCATGATGACGCGCACGGCTGCCGCCTCCTTCCGGTCTCGGCAGAGGTCCGTGCCTCAGTGAACCACATTTGCATTCGCGAGCGGATTACAACAGCGGCAACGGAGGCGGATCACCGCCATGGTTCGTGGCGGAGTTCACGCCGACTACATGCCAGGTCGCCAGGTGTGGGACGATGCGACCGTGAACACCCAGGATGTGTCCGGTATGGCGGACCCCGGCAGTTTCGGGACGCGGCGCGGCGGCAACCTCCCCATTGAGGTGGGGCTGGTGGACCCGGCCTGGACCAGGCTGGCGGTGGCGGGCGTCGTTCCCGTGCTCCTGGCGGTCTCCGCGGCCCTGCCGCCGTGGATGCGGTTGATCGTCGTCGTCCTGCTGGTGCCCCTGACCGCGCAGGGATGGCCGGCGCTGGTGCGCACCGAGCACGACCAGGGGGCCACCGCGGTGCTCGCGCTGACCGGGTTGATGGCGGCGGTGCTGGTGGCGATCACCAATGACTTCGGCATGGCCGGGGTGGTGATGGCCTTCAGCGTGCCGGCGGCCTTCATCGCCCAGATGGCCCGGCGCGGCGGACGCAGGAACCTGGTGGAGGATCTGTCCTCCACCGTAACCGGCAATCTGGTGATGATTTCCGGCGCCGGCTGGTGTGCCCTACGCAGCGGGATCGCCGATCCCGCCATCATCGTGCCCTGCACCCTGGCCCTGTTCACCGGCGCACTGCTGACCACCCTGAATGTGCGCGCCACCGTACTCGAGGTGCTAACCGCCACTGTCCCGGCCCTGGTGGCGGGCGCCGTGGGCGGCGTGCTGGCGGCGGTCGGCTTCTTCGGCATCGGCCATGTGGGGATGGAGGCGGCGCTGCAGTCGGCCGCCGCCTGTCTGGTGGTCGGCTTCGTGGCGGGAGTGCTCATGGCGGTGGCCAACCGGGTACTGTGGACCCACCGCTGGGTGCCCGGCGGGCGGGCAGCAGTGGCCAGCGCGATCGTGCCGATCCTGTCCCTGGGCGCCCCCGTCTACGCCATTGCCCGTCTCATGGGTGGTTTCATCGCGGGCTGACGTCACCTAGGGGCGTTCATCTCAGGCTGACACCCGTGCATGGCGTCTGCCGCGCCCCGGCCGTACCCTGCACTCATGGCGTTCACGATTCCCGACGATCTCGCCCCCGAGCTGTACCCCCTGGCCTGGCTGGTGGGTACTTGGCGCGGCTACGGCATCCTCACCTACGGGGAGACGGTCCCCGAGCAGGCCGTCTACCAGGAGATCACTTTCGACCACGACGGCGGCCCCTACCTGCGCCAGACCACCACGATCTGGACCGTGGACGCCACCCGCAGCCAGGACCTCGATTTCGAGATGCCCGGGCTGGAGGGCGCCTCCCGCCTGACCCCAGCGCAGATCTGGTCCACGGAGACCACCTTTTGGCGGCCCGTCGGCCAGGAGACGCCCGCTGCCGATGATGCTGGAGACGACGGCGCTGCGGGCACTGCCTCCGGACCGGCCTCGAAGACTCCGATCACCTCGCTTGAGTTGGTCTCCGCTGACCCCGCCGGCCACGTAGGCGTGTGGGAGGGGTGGATTCAGGGGCCGCGCGCCCAGGTCGGCACCCAGGCGGTGGGACGCACCCGCACCGCCGCCATGCTCACCCAGATGAGCCGTATCTTTGGGCTGGTGGGCGGGGAGCTCATGTGGACCCAGGACATGGCCGCCTTCGGTGAGGAGGAGCTGAAGTCCTACGCCTCCGGCCGCCTGGGCCGTGTGGAGGCCGAGGACGACGCCGACCCCGGCGCCGCCCTGCGCGAGGCCATTGCCGCCGACGAGGCTACGCGCGCCGCAGCCGAGGATGCGGCAGCCGGGGAGGCCCACACGGCGCAGGATGCACCGTCGCTGACCGACGCTCAGTCGCCGACCACGGGGGCCCGCGTCTGATGCGCCGCAGTCCGCTTTTGTCCCGGCCCGACGCCGTCGCCAATCCGGCCGGCGACCTGGATGCCGCAGTCCCCGCCCGCTACGAGGACCCACTGCGCGAGCAGAACGCGCTGGCCGCCGGACTGGCCGCCACCGCCCTGGCCCGCGACGTCGTCGCCGTGACCGGCCCCGACCGGCTCAGCTGGCTCAACACGCTGTCCAGCCAGGAGTTGACTCGCCTAACGTCCGGCGACGGCGGCGCCGAGGCGCTGCTGCTGGACGCCCAGGGGCACATCACCCATGCCCTGGCCTGCGTGGACGACGGCGACACTCTGCTGCTGGTTACGGAGGCGGGCCGTGGGTCGGAGCTGGCCGAGTTCCTTCAGTCCATGCGCTTCATGCTGCGTGTCGAGGTGAGCGTGCGTGAAGACGTGGCCGTGCTGGCTGCGCTCGGCGAGGGCGGCGGCGCCCTGGAGGAGGCCGCCCGGGCCGCGGGCGCCCACCTGGCCACCTGGCACGACCCCTGGCCGGGCGTGGTCGAGGGCGGCACCAGCTACGACGTCGGCATGGAGCGGACCCACCCCGGCGCAGGCTACCGGGCCACCTGGGTGCTGGTGGACTCCGAGGCCGTCGGGCAGGTTGCCGATGCGTTCTTGGCTGCCGACCCCGGGCGGAGCCTGGCGGGAACGCTCGCCTGGGAGGCGCTGCGCGTGGAGGCCGGGCGGCCGCGGTGGGGACGCGAGGCGGACGCGCGCACGATCCCGCACGAGCTGGATTGGCTGCGCACTGCCGTGCACCTCAACAAGGGCTGCTACCCGGGGCAGGAGACGGTGGCCCGCACCCTCAACCTGGGGCGCCC
The DNA here is from genome assembly GCF_030530635.1 of Actinomyces sp. Classification (GTDB taxonomy): domain Bacteria; phylum Actinomycetota; class Actinomycetes; order Actinomycetales; family Actinomycetaceae; genus Actinomyces. The sequence goes on along the minus strand of NZ_JAUMUL010000044.1, from coordinate 9,302 downwards.
GCCGCGCCGGTTGACCGTGTTGCAGCTGGATGGTTTCACCGGTCGGATGCCGGCTCCGGGGGCGGTCGTGCGCCTGGGGGAGCGGGCTGTTGGGGCGGTCACCTCGGTGGTCCGGCACGTCGACTATGGGCCCATGGCGCTGGCACTGCTGCGCCGGGGCGTGCCCGCGGATGCGCCGCTGACCGTGGACGTCGCCGAGGCGGAAGGCGACGAGGTGGCCGGTGCGGCTGCGACGGGCGCGGAGGCTGAAGCGGTCGCGCGGGTCGACGCCGTCCAGGAGCCCCTGGTGTCTCCCGAGGGCCGGGCGCAGGCCAGCCCCGCCGAGCGCCCCGGTGCCGGCTTGCGCCGTGTCCCCCTCCGTCGAGATCGGTGGAAGTTACGTGCTGAGTTCGGTTGATATGGCGGTGTCCGGTCGGCAGGCCCGTGATTGCTACACGGACGCCGCCTGCTGCCTCACCTACTGCGAGCCTTTGTACCCTGGTGTGCGGCAAATTGGTGCACACCAGGGTATAAGGGGTTGTAGTAGAGGCCGGGAATGGTTCAGATGACATCCCGGCGCACTCCGGCGCGCAGTCGGTGGACGGCGTGCCGGGTGGCCGCCAGGCCCGCGCCCGCCCAGGCGAGCGCGACCAGCAGGTCGCGGGCCAGGAGCGCACCGACGTCGGCCCCCGCATCGAGGGCGCTCACCGTCCCGCTCATGGGAGCGAGGGCGCCGAGCCCGCGCAGCCACGCCGGGCACGCCGACAGCGGCACGATCACGCCGGCCAGCAGCGGCAGGAACGTGCCGACGACGGTCGCGCCCAGGTAGGGGTCGGGCAGGTCGACGCCGATACCCGCCGCACCCACCCCCAGAAGCAGCCCGCAAACGACGGCGATTGGCGCCAGGGCCACGACCCGCCCCAGCATGGCTGCGTCATGGGCGGGGGAGAGGACGAACACCGCGCCGATGGCGGCCGCACCGGTGAGCAGGGCCAACAGCGCGGGCACGGCCGCGACCGCCAACCAGTACGCCAGGTCCAGACGACGACGCGTGTGCACCTCCTGGAAGATGCCCAGGTTGCGGTCGGCGGCGACGGTGCCCACGACCCCGGCGCATACGGAACTCGCCAGGGCCACCAGCGCGGCGGCGTAGCCGGTGCGCACCAGGTCGGGTGCGGACAGGTCCGCGCCCAGCAGCACGTCGTAGGCGATGCTCAGCAGCGGCAGCACCAGCAGCGTCACGGTGGCGGTGCCCAGGGTGGCGAAGGCGGTCGACGACGCCCACGTCACGCGCACGCCCGAGGCCAGTCGGCGCAGAAAGGCGCTCATCAGATCACCTCCAGGGTGCCGGCACGGGTGGCCAGTCGCAGCGCCCGCCGCCCGAGCAGTGCGGCCAGCCCCAGCCAGGCGGCCACACACATCAGCCAACCCAGCGCGTCGACGACGCCCAGCGGCCGCCCCAGCAGCAGGTCGAAGGGCACCGACAGGGGCAGAAAACGGCTGACGGCGGCCAGCCAGGCGGGTGGCGAGGTGGACGTGAACAGGATGCCCGAGGCGATGAACACCGGCACCAGCAGCAGCTCCTCGTAGGCGATCGCATTGGGCGTGAGCACGAACAGTGCCGCGATCACGAGGCTCAGCGCCAGGCAGCCCGCCAGCAGCAGGAGTGCGGCCGCCGCCATACGCACCGCCCCCGCCCACCCGGGGACGGTGAAGTACACCGACCCGGAGGCTACCGCCCACGTGCACCAGGCCACCGGCAGCGCCGCCAGCCCGAATGACGTGGCGGCGGAGACGACGGCCGCCAGCGAGCGCAGGGCGCCGACCGGCGCCATCACCAGGTGCGCGAGAGTCCCCTTGTACCGCTCGAAGCCGATAATCCCGGCAGCGCAGGTGGCCGTGGTCCACATGCCGATCACACCGCCACGCACCCACCCCTGGGTGGGTGTGATCCCGCCCCAGGCGCGGGCGGCGAGGAACTGCACCAGCGTGGTGACGATGGTGGTGAAGACCATGAGCTGGATGAAGTAGGGGACGGAGACGAACTGGCGGACGTGGAAGGCCGTCATGCGCAGCTGCCGGATCATCGCGCGAGCCTGTCCGCCAGGGCCAGATAGGCCTCCTCCAGCGACGCCGGCCGAGTCAACAGATCCGCGGGCGCCTCCACCCCGATCTCGGTGAGAGCAGTTGCCAGGGCGGCGTCGCGAGCTTCCCGGTCTGCGCCCGAGTCGCCCGCGGCCCAGTAGACGGTCACCGCCCACCGGCTCGAGGCGGGGCGCTGCACGACGACGGCGCCGGCCCCCAAGCGCTCCTGCAGCCGGGCGGCGCCGTCGGCCAGGTGGGCAGGCAGGGTGAAGCCGCTGGTCATGCCGATACCGGCGTGGGCGGCGACGTCGCGGACCGTCCCGCGGGTGACGATCCGGCCGGCCCCGATCACGCTGATCGTGCCGGCTAGCTCCTCCACCTCCGGCATGGAGTGGGAGGTCAACAGCACCCCCGTGCCGTCTGCGGCCAGGTCCCGGATCAGGTCGCGCACATGCAGGGCGACGTCCGGGTCCAATCCTGTGGTCGGCTCATCCAGCAGGAGCAGCGGGGGAGAACCGAGCAGGGCGCGCGCCAGATGCAGGCGCTGCAGCATGCCGCGGGAGAAGGCACCGGTCTTACGAGTGGCCACGTCGGCCAGGCCCATGCGCTCCAGTGCGCTATCTACGGCTTGCCTGCGCCGGTGCCGGTCCAGCCCCTGCAGGTCGGCGAAGAACAACAGGTTGTCACGGGCGGATGCGCGCGGGTAGAAGCCCAGTTCCCCGCCGAGCACCAGTCCCAGGCGGGCACGCGCCGCCTCGGGGTGGCGGACGGCGTCGACGCCGTCGACTCGGATCTCGCCGGCGGTCGGAGTCAACAGGGTGGCGCACATGCGCACGGTGGTGGTCTTGCCCGCCCCGTTGGGACCGAGCAGCGCATGCACCTGACCGGGTGCGACACTCAGGGAGAGGTCGTCGACGGCGACGAAGCCGTCCTTGCCGAAAGTGCGCCGCAGCCCAGAGGCCGCCAGAACAGGGGCGTTACCGGCAGTTCGCGTTGGTGGCACGCGGCAACTATGGCATGAGTCGAGCCTTCGTTGAGCCAGGAGTCCACGGTGCCGGTGGCCCTAGTCCGCCCGGTAGAGATTCCGATGCGCTACGGCCTCGGGGTGCGGGCGGCGCGGGTGATGAGTTCCGGACCCTACCGTTGGCGTGATGTGCGTCATAGAATCGTTGTTGTATTGGCCGTGTTTTCCGTATGCCCTGAGGAGGAGCCGTGAGGATTCTGCACTCGCAGTTCACCGCCAAGCCCGGATTCGAGGATGAGGTTGCCCAGATGATCTGTGACTTCGGTGAGAAGGTCCGCAGCGAGCCCGGTAACCGCGTCTTCGATGTCTATCGTCACAGTGATGACCCGGCGAAGTTCTTCGTCATGGAGGCCTACGTGGACGAGGACGCCTTCCAGACCCATCTGGGCATGCCCTATGGCGGCCCGTTCAACGCGCGCCTGGAGGAGCGCATTGAGGAGCCGCACTCGGTGCTGACCTTCCTGGACCAGATCGGCTGAGGCCGCTCCGCTCAGACGTTGGGCCCGGCCGCGCCCTCATTCACACGCTCGGTGAGGATGCGGGCGAAGGCCGCGGCGGAGGCGTCCCGTGTGGACAGGTAGTTCTTCACGGCTTTGAAGAAGCCGTCCTGCATCGCCGGGGAGATCACCTCGCCGTAGGAGATCGCATTGAGCACCGTCTGGTTGCGCAGATCCTCGGCCGCCTGCTGCTGGTAGGGGGTGAGCGTGGTGACGTCGGCGTCGTTGCGCACCGGCACGCAGCCCTTTACTTCGCATACGGCGGTCTGGACCTGCGGGTCGAGCACGGTGTTCAGGAAGGCATCGGCGTCCTCGGCGTCAGCCGACGTCGAGGAGCGGACGAAGGCGTCCACCACGATCAGGAAGGTCCCCTCGGTTCCCGGGAAGACCACCGAGGCGACGGGCGAGTCCCCGCTGGTGGACCCGGCCAGTGCCTCGGACTCGGTCAGGGCGCCGTCGTTCATCTGGTAGAAGCCGCACTGGCCGTCCGCCAGCCGCCCGGCCGCCTCATCCCAGGTGCGGTCGGCGTCGCCGGGATCGGTGTGGTCCATGAGCCTTCCGAAGGTCTCCAGGGCGTCGCTCACCTGCTGACCGGACCAGTCGAAGCGGTCGGCCTCTATCTGGGCCCAGCCCTCCTTGCCTACGGTGGCCAGCAGCACGGACTCGAACAGTCCCGCCGTGGTGATGGAGTCGGCGCCGCCGATACACAGCGGCGTGGTCCCCTGTTCTTGCAGTGCATCCAGGTCGGCGAGCAGGTCCTCCAGGGAGTAACCCGTGCCCGGCTCATCAATGCCGGCATCCCGCAGCACGTCACGGTTGAACATGAGGATATTGGCCCGGTGCACGGACAGCGGGGCCGCGTACTGGCTGTTGCCGACCGTGACGGAGGCCAGTACTTCTTCGGGGAGCTGGGCGGTGACTTCCTCGGTGAACAGGGAGGACACGTCACTGACGGCCCCGGCGTCCCGCCACGCCGTGACATTCCCGGCGGTCAGTGACTGCCATACGTCGGGGGCGTCGCCGCGGGCGAGGCGCTGGGCCAGGGTAACGTGGGCCTGGGAGCCGGCGCCGCCGACGACGGCCAACTGGTCCACGGAGGCTTCGGGATTGCGTTCCTGATGGGCGTCGACGAGCGTGTCCAGGGCGACGTACTCCGAGGCGGAGGTCCACCAGGACAACACCTCAATGGAGCCGGATGAGGCGGGCGTTCCCCCGCAAGCGGTCAGGGCGAGGGTGGTGGCGGCCGCCGCGAGCAGGGCGGCGACACCTCTTCTCAGGGAAGTCATGACTGGTCCTTCCTCTTAGAGACTGTATTGGCTGGGGCCGTGTCGGAGGCTGTTTCCGATGCCGTGGCAGCCGTGACTGTTTGGGCGGGTGCGCGCAGGTCGTAGATCGCGTATGCGGTCACGATGACGAAGCATGCCGCCGGAACGATGAATGAGGTGGCCGCACTGGTGGCGTCCATCACCCGACCCTGCACCATCGGCATGATGGCCCCGCCGACAATCGCCATGACCAGGCCGGCCGCCCCGAACTTGGTGGCTTCCCCGAGTCCGGACAGGGCCACCCCGTAGATCGTGGGGAACATCAGCGACAGGCAGAAGGAGACGGCGATGACGGCCACCACCCCCGTGATGCCCGGGCGCAGCGAGGCGTAGATGCACAGGCCCACGGCCACCGCGCCCAGGACCCCCATGACCTTGGTGGCGCGGATGCGGGCGATGACGGCGGTCATCAGGAAACGAGCGATCAGGAAGACGATGAGGCTGATCTGCAGCATCTGCGAGCCCAACTGCAGGGAGCCGTTGAGCGCCTGCTGCGTGTACTGGATGATGTAGGTCCAGCAGCACACCTGGGCGGCCACGTTGAAGAACTGGGCGATCACCCCGTAGCGGTACCGCCGGGAGCGCCACAGGGTGGCCAGCGGACTGGCCGGACGGCCGGCGTCGTCGTCCGCCGGGGCGATGGGCGGTGCCTTCTGAATGAAGATGATGACGAGGATTACGGCCAGCAGCACGCCGAGCCCGATGTAGGGGCCCGTGACGGCGCGCAGCTGCTCGGCGCGGATCGCCCGCTCGGTCTCCGGGCTGACGTCGGCCAGGTTCACCGGGGTGTCGAGCCTGGGGAGGATGAGCGTGGAGGCGATCAGCACGCCGATGTTGGTGCCCAGCGGGTTGAAGGCCTGGGCGAGGTTGAGCCGCCGGGTGGAGGTCTCCTCCGGTCCCAGGGAGATGACGTAGGGGCTGGCGGAGGTCTCCAGCAGTGAACAGCCGGCGGCGATGGCGAACAGGGCGGCCAGGAAGGCGCCGTAGGTCATCACCTGGGACGCGGGCCAGAAGCCGAAGGCGCCCACGGAGGCCAGGGCCAGGCCGGAAACCATGCCCGCCTTGTAGCCCCACCGGGAGTTGATAAGGGCAGCGGGGATGGCCAGTAGGAAGTAGGCGCCGTAGTAGGCCATCTGCACCAGGGAGGCCTGGAAGGAGGACATGTCGAAGATGCGCTTGAAGCCGGAGACCATGGGGGTGGTCAGGTCCGCGGCGATGCCCCAGGCTGTGAAGCAGCCGATGACCGCTACGAGCAGCATGGTGGCGCCTGGATACAGGATTCTCGGGGCACTGGAATCGGGTTGGCGGGGATTGATTCGGGCCGTCATGGGGCCTCCCGGATCGGCGGTGATGCGGTGTGTTGAGGGTGAAGTGACGAGGGTGGATGTCTGAGCGGGATGAGCAGGGTCGAGACCACTCCGACTATGTGAGTTGAACCATATCACGTCTGCGTGGTGAGGGCACGTGCTGCCCGGGCGGATCGTCACCGGGGCGTATTCCCGCCTAGGTGCGCTTTCACCCCCGGACGACGCCGCTCGCGGCGTTGCGGGGCGGAGGCTACAGTTGAGGGGTGGAGATTCTGGGACTCGTCGCCAAATACCTTGTGCTCGCCGTCGGCGGGATCTGGCAGTTCGCCCGGATTGCGGCGGTGCTGTTGGGGGCGTGGGCGCTGATCGACGCCCTGACCCGCGACTCCTCTCATTTCATTGCCGCCGGCAAGCGCACCAAGGGCTTCTGGCTCGGTGTCAATGCTGTGAGCATCGCCGTGCTTGTGTTGATGGGGACGAGTTCCATGCTGGGGCTGCTGGGTGTGGTTGCCAGTGCCGTCTATCTGGCCGACGTCCGCCCGGCCCTGCAGTACTACGCGCCTGTGCGGGTGCGTTCCTCCATCCGTTTCCCCGGAAGCGGCAACGGCCGCGGTGACTTCGGGGGCGGTCGGGGCCCGCGCGACTGGACGCCCGGCCGCTGATGCGCGCCGTTCTTCAGCGCGTGCGCCGGGCGGCCGTGCGGGTCGACGGCGAGGTGGTCGGTTCGATAGACCGGCCCGGGTTGCTCGCCCTGGTGGGGGTCACTCACGACGACGGTCCCGCGCAGGTGGCCACGGTGGCCCGCAAGATCGCCGAGCTGCGGCTCTTCGAAGGTCCCGGGGACGACGGCGGGGCCGCGGGACGGGAGGTGTCGGTGGCCGACCTGGGGGCGCCGGTGCTGGTGGTCTCCCAGTTCACCCTGTACGCCGACGTACGCAAGGGGCGACGTCCCTCCTGGAACGGTGCGGCCCCGGGGGCGGTGGCGGAGCCGCTGGTGCAGGCGGTGGTTGCCGAGCTGCGCGGCCGCGGCCTGGAGGTGGCCACAGGCAGCTTCGGCGCTCATATGGATATCGACGCCGAGTTGGATGGCCCGGTCACTATCCTCCTGGAGGCCTGATGTCGGCGTCGGCGTCCGCCCCGATGCCGCAGCCGCATGCCGCCGCCAAGACTGCCCTGTTGGCGGCGATCGTCCCGGCGCCGGTGATCCTCTGCGAGACGTACCACGACGTCGACGCGCCACTGGCGCCGCCGGAGGCCGCCCATATCGCGGGGGTTTCGGCGCGGCGCCGCGCCGAGTTCGCCACGGTGCGCCACCTGGCCGGGCGGGCGCTGGGCGAGTTGGGGCTGGAGCGGCCGCCCATGGTGCCGGGGCCGATGGGGGAGCCCACCTGGCCCGACGGTGTGGTCGGCTCCCTGAGTCATTGCCTGGGCTACCGGGCAGCGGCGGTGGCCCGCGCGGAGGAGGTGGCCGCGCTCGGCATTGACGCTGAGCCAAACCGGCCGCTGGCGCGCGGCGTGCTGGTGCGGATCGCCTCTCCGGCGGAGCGGGAGAACGTCGATGAGCTGGCCGCGGCGCTGCCGGACGTGGCCGGGGACCGGCTGCTGTTCAGCATTAAGGAGGCGGTTTACAAGGCGTGGTTCCCTCGCGCCCGCAAGCCGCTGCGCTTCGCGGATGCCGCGGTTGATATCCGGCCCGACGGCGCCTTCATGGCGGGGCTGGCCACGGGCACCGATGGCTGCACCGAACTAACCGGTCGCTGGGCTGCGGGCGGCGACCTCCTGGTGAGCGCCGTCATCGTGCTCGCGGGCATTGATGGCTGTCGCAGCCTCAGCCGGCTCTAGAATCGCGAGGATTAACCGGGGCGCAGAAAACCGGGAGAAGAAGCTATCCGAGTCCGGTGCACGCAGGGAGACTGTTAGAACGAAGCCAACATCCTTTTGCGGCGTTTCGCGTTTGAGGGTGTGGGTGGAGCCGGGAGTCGGTTCGCCCGCGTGCTCAGCGGTGACGTCGTTTACTACGCCGGTTTGGGGTTTACTACGCCGGTTAGGTGTTTGTTGAAGGGTTCTGGGCCCTTCAGCGGAGGTCTAACTGGCGTAGTAGAGGCTGAAGGGGCGTACCCAATGATCGGGCTCTGGCCTTGATCCCACTGGCTCTACGCCCGCGACGCCGCCCCACCTCGGATGCTCGCACCGCCGGCCTCCATACCCCCTGCGAAGAAGCGGTTCGCCGTCGGGCATACAGGCTCCTCATGCTCGGGGACGTGGTGGGCCGGTGGTAGTTGGCCGGGTGGTGGTGGGCGCGTGTGCTCCGGCGGCGCAGTACGCGGCGCGACGGACGGGAGCTGGGGCGTGCGCACTGAACCACGACGGGCCAGGCACGACGGCCCCTGCGTTCAGGTCAACGTCCGCCCGTCCAGCCCGACGGTTCGTGCGCCGCGGTCGACGGTTCGCCACCTCTCGCAACGGTTCGCGGGGCAGACGCACGCAGCCGGAAGTGGCGAGTCATTGGAGCTACCCGACGAACCGCCACCCAAACACACGAACCACCCACCCCGACACCGCCCCAAGGGCATCCCCGCCAGCCAGACAACGTCCTCTGACCAGCCAAAACGTCCTCGCCAGCCCGAAAACGACCCCACACCCGAACACGACCACCCACATCACAGCCCCAACCCGAACCACCCACACCCCCAAACACGAAGAACCTCTTTTGCCTGATGGCACAACGGTGCGATGGGTGTGTGGATAATCGGCTCGAACCTGAACTGATCAACTCGGCTACCATCAAGAACCGGGAGTCGGGCTAGGACCTGCGTGACTGTTTACTGCTGGTAGCCGCCAGCCCTTCCGGGAATCAGATTAGAGCCGTCTTGGAACGACACTCCCTAACGGGGGCGGCTTCCGCACGGACGCCTGGGACGGGAGTTCAGCTTCCTATGGCTGTAAGGAATTAGGATGACAACCATGAGCAAGAATACGATGATCCATACGGCGTTGAGTCCAATGCCGAGTAGGTAAGGGCCTGTGGGGCTAAGGGTGTTATTCATGGGGGTGTGGGGCGGGTGAGGGTCGTGTCGTTGCTGGG
>NZ_JAUMUL010000043.1 GCF_030530635.1 Actinomyces sp. | reverse complement strand
GTGTGGAACTACGACTTCGGCGGGCAGGCCAACATCGTCGAGCTGTACATCTCCTACCTGCGTCGCAAGATCGATAAGGGCCGCGAGCCCATGATCCACACCATGCGGGGGGTCGGCTACGTCCTCAAGCCCACCCCCAAGGCCCAGTAGCCCCGATGCTCGGGACCCGGGCCGGCACGCGCCGAGTTCACCGGCGGTCGGCGACTACCTCGCAGCTGCGCGGGCGGACCCCCATTACGCTCACCAACATGCGCCTGTCACCCCGCAGCCTACGAACCCGACTCGTCGTCGGTGTGATCGGCATCGTCCTGGTCATGGCCGGCGGTATCGGGGCCCTGTCCACCCTCATGCTGCGCCATTCACTGATCGACCGACTCGATGAGCAGTTGACGGCGGCGTCCGAGCGCGCCGCCGCCCGCCGCCTAAGCGCCGCACCCACCGGCGGCTACCCGGGCAAGAGCCCGGATACTCCGCCGCTCGGTGACGGCTCGGCCCCAAAACCCACCCCGAGCGAGGATGTTCCCATCGGCCTGGACGCCGTCGGGCAGTCCACCGGCACACTGACCTTGATCGCCACCCGCGTGCCCGACGGGACGGGCGGCGCCTCCGCATTCTCCACAGTCAAGGCCGGCTACATCGACAGGGAGGGCAATTACCGCAAACTCACCGAAGCCGAATGCGCGGCCCTGCTGTCGCTGAAGGCCACCGGCGAGCCGGTGACGGCCAGCATCGACTCGCTGGGCGGCTACCGAGTGCTGGTCACTGAGGACTCCGCCGGCGGTGACGTGGTGATCACCGGCCTGTCCACCGCGGCCAATGACAAGTTGATCCGCACCCAGCTGCTCGTCCAACTGTGCATCGCACTGGCCGGGGCCTTGAGCGCCGCATTCGCCGGCAGGGCCATGGTACGGGCCTCGTTGGCGCCCCTGGAGCGGGTGGCCGGAACCGCCCAACGAGTCGCCTCCCAGCCGCTGTCCCACGGCGAGGTGCGCATCCGGGAGAGGGTCGACGTCGTGGACCTGACCTCCTCACAGGAGATCGGGCAGGTCGGCAATGCACTGAACACCTTGCTCGGCCACGTCGATGACGCGCTAGCGGCCCGGCAGCGCAGTGAAACGCAGGTGCGTCAGTTCGTCGCCGACGCCTCCCATGAGCTGCGCACCCCGCTGGCCTCCATTCGCGGTTACACCGAACTGATCCAACGCAGCGGCGCCGATACCTCCCTGCCGGAGGAGGCCGTGCATGCCCTGGAGCGGGTGCACTCGGAGTCGGTGCGGATGACGGCCCTGGTGGAGGATCTGCTGCTGCTGGCGCGCCTGGATGCGGGGCGCGAGCTTGAGCGCGACGAGGTCGATCTGGTGGAGATTCTGGTAGACACCGTCGCGGACGCCCGCGCCGCCGGCCCCGACCACGTCTGGGAACTGGATCTGGCGGTCCTGGAGCCTCCCGCCTGGATGAGCCCGCAGGACGCGGAGGAGTTCGTGCCCGAGCCGACCCTGGTGATCGGTGACGAGGCGAGGATGCGACAGGTGATGGTCAACCTACTGGCCAACGCCCGTGTGCACACCCCTGCCGGCACCCGGGTGGTCACCACACTCTCTCGTGACAATGACGGCGCACTGGTCATCACCATCGCAGACGACGGCCCGGGAATCGACCCCTCCATGCGCGAGCGTCTGTTCGAACGCTTCGCCCGCGCAGACGCCTCCCGGGAACGGCGCACCGGCTCCACCGGCCTGGGCATGAGCATCGCCCTGGCGATCGTGCAGTCCCACCACGGCACCCTCACCGTGGAATCCCACACCGACGTCGAGGACCACGGCACCACCTTCACCGTGACGCTGCCGCCGGCCCCATCACCCGCGGACGCCGCCTGACCGTTCCCGATACGGGTGATCCCAAAACGGACGATCGGGGTTGCCAAGAGGCAGTCGCTGCCGGCCCAAGGTCGGCGCAAGGCGACGGGAAGCCCGACCGTACGCCCGGCGTCAGTCGTCCGGATCGGCGTTGATGGCGCCCTCGACGTCGTGGAACAGGAGATTGGAGATCTCCACCTGCACCATCTCCACATCGGGGACGTCGACCAGCACGAGGGGCTCGTCCGCGCTGGTCTGTAGGGACAGGCTGCCGCAACGGAACATGCGGTCGGCGATGGAGCGCTCCTGCTGCACATCGGAGATGCGGGACAGCGGCAGATCATGGCCGGTCTTGTTGAAGATACCGGCACGGGTGATGACCCGCTTGGAGGTGACCGTGTAGGTGGTGGTGAGCCAGCGCAGCCACGGTATGAAGAAGATGGGGATGACAGCGGCCACGACGGCCGCCCACACGGCGACGACCGCACCGGTGCGCCAGCCGGCGTCCGGAAGCAGCACGGAGACCACCACGCCCGCAACGACGAGGGCAACGAGCGCGATAATACGTCCGAGCAGAACCTTCAGGTGCGTGCGCATGTGCCGCACCACGACCTCGTCCTTGCTGAGCAACTTCTGGGGCAGAGCCATGACTCCAAGTGTGCCATGCGGCTCGAAGCTACTCCTCCCGCGGCGTCAGCAGGGCCAGCGACGCCATCCCCATGCCAGCCATACCAACGGTGCCGAAGGCCCCCGCCGCATAGGCGAGGAAGGCGCTGTCGCGGGTGATCTGGCCCGCTGCCACGGCGGCGACGCCCCCGACGTCGACGACGTTGCGCCAGGTGATCACCTCAAACACTAGCGCGTTGACCCCGGCGAACACCGCCAGACCGCCCAGGACCACTACGGAGAAGAAACTGTTCTCAGGCTGGTACTGCCGGATGCGGGTCCACACATCTGCGTCTCCCCTGCGCGGTTCATCCGCCCAGGCGCCGAAGGTGATCGCCACCCCACCCCAGCAGGTCGCCAGCAGCAGGGCGGCGAGTACATCCCCGGGACGGTGCCACTGGCACACGAGGGTGGCGTAGCCCATGGCGGCGGCCAGCACCGCCCCCGCCCATGCCGCCGCCGGGCGCCATCGCGGCGTGGAGACCAGAATCAGGGCGACGGCGGCCGAGGCCGCTACCGCGGTATGCCCCGAAGGCAGGGTGTTGGCACCGCCGAACTTCTGTGAAAAACCAAAGTCCGGTCGCGACAGGACCAGATACTTGATCACCTGGGTGGACACGTTGATGGCTACAACCGTGCCCGCCGCCCACAGCGCCCGCCGGCGACTGCCGCGCCACAGGGCGCCGACGAGCACGACGAGTACCAGGCCGATCGCGGCGGGCACAGACACCACTTGCAGCAGGCCCAGGGCTTGGGCGGACACGAAACGCGCCCCGATGCGTGAGCCGACGAAGGCCATCTGCTCCATGGCCTGGCCGGTCGGGTACGCCACCGATGCCCGCCAGACTGCGTAAAAGCCCACTATGCAGATCCCGATGAGCAGGTCGGCCCGGGAACGGGTACGGGTCTGCGCATCGGATCGACGCTCTTCAAGGAAGTCTTCGAAATATTCAGGGGAGCGTTTCCCGCCGGTGCTGGGAGTCTTCATTAGGCCCCCATGATACGGGTCCCGGCTGGATGTCGCCTGAAGATCCCCGCCGATTCCGTAAGGCCTCCAGGTAGGGGCCCAGCGAATCAGTGAGATCGGCCGGCGCGGTGGCACCATCCTCTGCGGGCTCGGCGCTATCGCCAGCGCCGCGGCGGCGTCCCGGCTCGCCGTCAACAGCGCGTGTGCGCTTGACACGGCGCCACACCACCCGGCCTGCGGCAAAGGCGAGTACGCTCAGAATGGCAACTACGGCTCCGATGAGCCACAGCATCCAGCCACGCATGGGCGCGGGCGTGGCCGCGGCCTGCTCCGCCGCCGCCTGCACCGGATCCATGGGAACGCGCGTGCCGGTGACCAGCAGACGGTGGGTATTGACGCCGTAGGGGGTGCAGGTAATAAGTGTGACCAAGTCCTCACCGGGCACCTTGTTCAGCGAGTCGGTCTCGGTGGGCAGCACCACGCGAATGTCATTGACCTCGTACTTCAGGGTGCGGCCGGCGGCGGTCAAGTAGAAGGCGTCGCCCTCCTGAAGCTTGGTCAGGTCGTCGAAGAGTGTGGCCGAGCCCAGGCCGGTATGGCCGGTCAGCACGGAGTGGGTGGAGGTTCCACCCACGGGCAGGGCGGTGCCGAACAGGTGCCCAACACCCTGGGCGAGGGTGTCGGCCTCGGTTCCGTGGTAGATGGGGAGGTCCACATGGATCTTGGGGATGACGATCTGAGCCATGACCTGGTCCAGGTCCAGTTCGGCCAGATACGCCTGGTACTGGGGGGTGTCGGGACGCTGCTGATCCAGCCAGGGGTCGAGGATCGGGGAGGACGCGAGTTCCCGGTTGTACTTGTCGGCACCGGCGAGTTCGGCGCCGAGCAGGTCGGGACTGGCGGAGTCCATCCTCGCCTGGTACTGGTCGGCGATCTCCTGTTGGCGGGCATTGTTGTGCTGGGTCGCCAAAACCGGGTAGGCGAGCACCAGCGCTCCGGCCAGTGCCAGGATGAAGGGCAGCACGCCCATCAGGAGGTTCCCCCTACTGGGTCTCCGGCCCGTCTTGTGGCCGGATTCTTCGGGGGGCTCAGCGCCGCCACCGCTTGAGAAAGCCGGGTCCGCAGACGGTGCGGAGGAGGCGTCGTCGCGGTGCGGCACATCCAGGAGGTCGGCGATTGTTGGCGTGGAACCCATTGGCTTCCTTCTACGCGGATTGGTCTGGGTACTGAGGTAGAGGTTCGACGGTCCTGCTGGTGCCTACGTTCCGGCGCCGGCACCAAGACATGGCGTGTGCGATATGACTTGGTGGGCGGCGGCGTGTACCTCCGGAATCATCCGTTGCGTACACGCCGCCGCCGGGTTGGTGCCACGCCGGTCGTCAGTATTCAGACCGACGCGTCCCGATCATCAGTCCTCGGCGCTGCGGCGCTTGTTGTGCACCGCCAACAGGAACGCGCCCGCAACCAGCAGGATGCCGGCGATGGTGACGAAGATGATGCCGTTGGCACCGGTCAGCGGCAGACGGAAGCCGGCGTTGGAGGGGACGTCGGTGACCGTGAAGCCAATGGAGAACGGGGATGCCTCGACCTGGGACTTGAGCACCTGGAAGGCGATGGGATTGCTCTGGATCTCATAACCCGTGGGGGCCTTGGTCTCCACCAGGCAGTACCAGCCGGGGTTGTCCACGACCGCGTTGTTGACGAAGTCGTTGGTACGCAGCGCGTCGATGGTGACGGTGCCGTCCGCACCGGTGGTGAACTTGGCGGTGTTCTCAACCGTGCCCTCGGCGGTTACCTGGTTGGCCGTCAGTGCGGCACCGGTAATGTTCGCGTCGGCGCGGTTGATGGTCTGCCCCTGCGTGGCACCGGTCGGGTTGCACTGGTAGACCTGGAACTCGGCGCCGGCGTAGGTGGAGGCCGGCTTGCCGTCGGTACCGTTCTTGGTGATGGTCACCTTGCCGTAGTAGGACTTGACCTCGTCACTGGGCTCACCGGGGACGTCGTCCGGGTTGGGGTTGTTCGGGTCCCAGTTGGTCTGCGAGTCGTTCGGGATCAGGAACGAGGTGTTGGAGATGGTGCCATTGCCGTTGCCGATCGCCTTGATGGTGGCGTTAATGACCACCTGCACCTGGGTGCTGGTGTCCCCGGCGGCGCGAGCGGAGGCGATCTTGGCGCGACCGGCCTCGGTGAAGGTGACGGTCACGTAGGTCTTGCCATCGCTGCCGGCGGCGGTGACGATCTCATAGTCGGTTCCAGCGAGTTCCTGCGCCCCGGTGCCGAGCATGGTCACCGTGGTGTCCTGGTACTGCAGGCGCGGGTCGAGCGGGTCGACGATCTGGTAGTTCTTGATGGTGGCGCCGCCGTCGACGTCAATCTTGGGGATGTCGGCCTTGATCGTGTAGGTGACGGTGTCGCCGATCGTCGGAGAGCCGGTGTCGGAGACCTCCTTGGTGGAGTCCACGACCGAGTTCTTGGGGTAGACGTGGACGTTGTAGTTCCACCAGTTGTTCTCCGGGTCGGTCATCGGCAGGGTGACCACGAAGTCCTCGGCGGTGGTGACGTTCTGGGGAGCCTTGGTCTCGGAGACCAGGTATGCACCCACCGCCAGGTTCGAGAACCTTGCCACACCATCTTCACCGGTGGTCTGGGTGGTGGTCTGGTCGGTTGTGTAGTTCCTGGCCGCCGAGGCACTGCCGTTCAGCGCTGCGAGCGCTTCCCAACCCGCCTGGGTGGTCAGGTCGAAGTTGAGCTTCGTGACCGTGAACTCCACGCCCTCAACCGGATCGCCGGTGGCGCTGGAGTCCTCCAAGCCGTTGCCCGGCGTGGTGCCGTTGTTCTCGGTCTGCGCCAGCTTGTGGATGGTCAGGTTCGACCCCTGGGCGGGGTTGATGAGCGCAGGATCCGGGTCAGTCGCAGGCTCGGCGGCAAGGATCGCCGGAGCGGGCGCAGCCGTGGCTACGGGCGCCGCGACAGCGCCGCCGACTGCTAGGGCCACCGCCGCAGCGAGGGCGGCGCCACGGCGCCTGGTGAGGGATTTCATGGGTTCTCCTCGTTGATGTGGTTTCGGGTTGCCCGGCTGCCCGGTTGGCCCCTGGTTTCTCCCGCTGCTCAGGCCCTGCGGCCCCGGCGGCGGGAAGTCTTGTTGATGGTCAGGGCGAGTGCTGCCGTGAGCAGCAGCCCGGCCCAGGCCAGGTACACGCCGATGCCGCGGCCGCCCGTCAGGGGCAATCTGCCGATCTCGACGTCGTGGATGTTGATGCCGATGGCGGTAATGACATCGCCTTCGGCGTCGGTCACCGCGGGAATCACCTTCACGGCGTCCCCGGTCAGGTTGGTCTGCGCGAGCGTGATGGTGGTGTTGCCGCCGGCGTCCACGCCCAGGTGGAACTGGATGGGCCGCGGCAGCAGGCTGTGCCCGGCGGGCGCCTTGGTCTCAACCACCCAGTAGTCGTGGTTGATGGGCAGACCCGCGGAGGTGAATAGGGAGCCGTCCACCGGATCCACGCTCACGCCGTTCTCAATCGGGGTGGCGCCTTCCGTGGCCGGATCGACGTCGTAGATCGCGAACTCGGCTCCGGGCAGGTTGGTGGTGCCGTCCGCCTGCACCTGGGTGCCGGTCTTGCGCAGCGTGATGATGCGCTTGCCGGCGTCCGGGGTGACCGGCTCGCAGGCGGTGTTGTCACTGCGTCCGGTCGCGTCGCGCCCATCAAGCGGGTAGGTCTCATTGAACAGGCCGTGGCCGGGGGTGCGGGTGCCGTCGGCCTCCACGGAGCACTCCAGCAGCTCCTCCGAGTAGTCGGGGTTGCCCGGGTCCACGGTCACCGTGAAGGTGATCATGTACTGGAGCGTCTGCCCGGGGGCGACCACATCGCCCGCGGTGAGGGTGTAGTAGCCCTCGCCGTCGGCCGTTGCGGCCACGGGCTGCCCGCCGGGGGCGGTGACCGTGACCTGGTCGATGTCCAACCCGGGGGCGAAGTCCGGCCGGTCGCGCAGCAGCCCAGTCAACTGGGCCAGTTCGCCCTCGTTGGTCACCGTGACGTTGTAGGAGACCTCGAAGCTGGAGGTGGTTCCCACACCGGTGGTGGCCACGGACTTGGAGACGGTCAGCCGGGGCGTCAGGTCCAGGCAGGCGGTGTTATTGCCCTCGCCGTCGGTGTCGCCCGCCATGGCGGCGGCATTGAACAGGCCGGAGGGGGCGCCATCGGCGCGCTCGTGTCCGCACTGGTAGTCGGTGTCCTGGAAGTCCGCGGCCGCGGAGTCGATGGTGAAGGCGATCTGCACCGTGATCACGCGCGTGCCGCCGCCGGTGACGGCGCCGTCCTCCCCGGCGGTGCCGCCGGCCAGCACGGGGCCGGAGCCGGCCCGGGCCAGGGTGACGGGGCCGTCCAGCACGCCGTCGGTGATGGTCGGGATGGTGGCATCCGTGGCGGCCTCACCGTTCTCCAGGACGGCGACGCCGGTGACCTTGGCCGTCAGCGGCAGCGACGGGGTGTCGGTGATGTCGGCGATGATGCGGCTGGCGGCACGGGAGGTGTTCTCCACGGTGACCGTGTAGGTGGCGGTGTAGGTGTCCCCATTGCGGACCGCGTCGACCGCGTCCTTCCGCACCGAGAACTTCGGGTTGATCGGGACGTCGCCGCAGTCCTCGGCGGTGTCGGTGACACCGGCGGAGGTGACCGAGGCGCTGTTGTGGATGGCGGTGCCGTCGGCGGCGGCCTGCGCCGAGCACTCGCCGTCTCCGACGCCAGGGATGCCAGTGTCGGGGGCGGTCACGTTCAGCACCACGGTGTAGGTGTGGGTGGCGCCGGCCGGCAGGGTTGCGCCGTCGACCACGGTCACGGGCCCGGACGCCTGCGTGAGCGCGTCTGCCAGGGCACCGCCGGTGACGGTGATGGCGTTCAGCGTGGTGCCCTCGGGCACGGTCGGGGTGTCCACCAGCTCGTAGGTGACGTCCTGCACCTGCGAGGGGTTGGTGACGGTCACCTCGTAGGTGACGTCCCAGGTCTCGCCGGTCCAGTTGCCACCCTCGTCCAGGTGCTTGCTGGCAGAAGTGAAGGTCTTGTTCACGCCGGCGTGCGGGACGACGTCGTTGGTGACCGTTGCGGTCACGGCGGCGTCGGCCTGCGCGGGCAGGGTGAAGGTGACCGCTCCGGGGGTGGAGGTGTCGGCGTCGGCGCCCTCGACCTGGTAGGTCATGGGGTCGGTCCAGGTGAAGGAGCCGTCCTCGGGGGCGGCCAGCGAGTCACTGCCCGGCGCCGTCTCTGTCAGAGTGCAGGTGGCGCCCACGGGCACGCCCTCCACGGCGACGGCGGTGCCGTCGGCGGGCAGGGTCAGCGTGCCGGTGAAGGTGTCCTGTCCGGCGGTGCAGGTGTAGTCCACCGTGTAGCTCTCGCCGGTGGCGCCGTCGGTGGCCCCGGAGATGGCCTTGTTGACGGTGAAGCCGGTGGCCAGGGTGCGCTCGTCGGCGGCGTTGGTTACCTCGGCGGTGGAGGTGGCGTCCCGGGCGATGGTCTGCGCCTGGGTCACGGTGCCGTAGTCCCCGTCGAGCTCCGGGTCCGTCCACTGGTAGGACGAGTCGCCGCCAACCGGGGTGGTCGGGCGGCCGGTCTCAGTGACCGTGCAGGCGGAGCCGACCAGCACCTTGGAGTATTCGCCAGTCAGGGTGGCGGCGCCGGAGCCGGTGACCCGCCAGGTGCCCTCATTGACGGTGCCGTCCTGCGCGGTGCAGGACCAGGTGCCTGCGTAGGTGTTGGATTCGGCCGCGGTTACGCCGTCGAGCCCGTTCACGAGCTTGTTGATTGCCAGGGCGCCGTAGATGCGCTGGGCGGAGTTGGTCACCCGCAGCACCGGGCTGGAGTCCTGGGCGATGCCCGTCAGCGTGTTGCCGTCGGTGAAGGTCTGCCCGTCGGCGGCCACGGCGTAGACGGGGTTGTTCCACGCGTAGGAGGCGTCACTCAGCCCGGAGGTGTCGATGGGCGTGTCCTCGGTGAGGGTGCAGTCTGCGCCGGCGTAGATGGTGGCGCCGGCGGCGCCCTCGGTGACGGTGGTGGAGCCGCCGGCGGCGGGCAGCTCCCAGCGGCCGCCGACCTGGCTGCCGTCCGCCTGGGTGCAGGACCAGCCGCCGCGCACGGCGGCACCGTCGGTCAGGGCACCGTCAATGCCGCTGTAGGCCTTGGTGATGGTGAGCGGCTGGGCGGCGCGCTCGGCATCATTGGTGACGGTAAGCGTGTTGGCGGCGGCGTCAGCGCCGATGGTGACCGGGTCGGAGACGGTCGGGGTCTTCCAGCGGTAGGAGATGTCCTTCAACTGATCCTGGGTGGGGGCCTGCTCGGTGGCGGTGCACGCGGTACCCAGCGGCAGGCCGCCGGAGGGCAGGCCGTCGATGGTGGCCGCGCCGGCGCCGTCGGCGGTCCAGGTCAGGTTCCAATCCTGGCTGGTGCCCTGGGCATCGTCGTAGTGGCAGGCGATGTCACCGGAGAAGGAGTCGTCGACGATCGTAGCGTCGGACAGTCCGGGGCCGTAGGCCTTGGTCAGGCTGAGCCCGGAGGTGACGCGGCGGATCGTGTTGGTGGCGATCACCTCCACGACCTGGTCCTTGGTGATGGTGACCTCGTCCGGGGAGACGTTGGTCATGTCCCAGGCGTAGGAGGAGTCCTTGAGCTGGTCCTGGGCGGGGCTGGTCTCGCTGATGGCGCAGGTCCAGCCGACAGGGATCTCCCGATCGAAGGTGACCGCAGCCTGGCCGTCCGCAACTGTGGCGGTGGCGGTAATCTCGCCGTCCACGCCCGGCGCGGTGCAGGTGGCGTTCAGGGTAAAGGTCTGGCCATCCTTGAGGCCGTTCGTCTCCCCGATGACCGCCTTGGATGCGGTCAGGGAGCCCATGTCCCGGTTCACCGTGTTGGTGACGGTCATGGTCGCGGTGCCGTCCGCCGTCACGGTGGCGGCCTCGTAGGCCGGCTCACCCCAGGAGAAGGAGGGGTCGGTGTCCGGGGCGCCGGAGGCGTCCAGGTCCTCGGTGGGCGTGCAGGAGGAGTCGACGTAGGGGGCCTGGCCGCCGTCGTAGGTGATGGCGGCGTTGCCGGCGCCGTCCACGCTCCAGGTGCCGGTCACGTCGGCATCGCCGTCGTGGGTGCAGGTGAAGGCGCCGGAGTAGGGGTTGTCGGCGCCGAACCGGGTGGCCAGTTCGCCGGAGAGCACCTTGTTCAGGTTCACCTCGGCACGCACACGCTCAATGGCGTTGGTGACGGTGACGGTGCCGGAGGAGCCGTCCTCCGTGGTGATCCTCACCGGTTCGCTAATCGTCGGAGTGCCCCAGGCGTAGGAGCCGTCGGCCAGGCCGCCGCTGATGGTGCCCTCCGTGACCGTGCAGGTCTGGCCCAGCGGAATGTTCTCAACGGTGATGGTCTCGCCGTCGGCGAGCATGCCGGAGTAAGCCGGATTGCCGTCGCAGGTGACGGTGATGGGGAAGAGTTTCTGACCGGAGCCGGTGAAACCCAGCGCCTTGTTATCGGAGGAGACGCTCTTGGTCACTTGCATGGCTCCGTAGCGCTTAACCAGGGTGTTGGTAACGCCGACTGCCACACCCGGATAGTCACCGTACGGCATGGTGAAGGAGATGGACGTTCCTTCAACCGCGCCAGCGGGCCCGCTAGAGGGGTTCGAAGTCATGTGGGTGGCATCCACATCCCACTCGTACGGGTCTATGGACGCGGGCAGGCTCTCCGTGTCCTCAGTCACGGTACAGGTAGAGCCCTGCGGAATACCGGTGATCATCTCCGTTCTCTCACCGTCGCGCAAGATCACCGTCCCGGTTATGGGCGCGCCACTGAGGGGCGTGCAGGTGTAATTCAAGGTGAAGCCGCCATTGACGAAACCGACTCCGGGTTCGGCGCCGGTGACCCATTTGGAGATAGTCATTGCACCCGTATTACGGGCAACCATGTTGGTTACGTTCACATTGCCGCTGCGTGTGACCGAGTCAATTACGACCGGACCGGAAGTATCTCCCGCGATCGGGAACACGTAAGAGGGATCATCGGCATTCGGGGTGCCGGGGTCGTCCTCGGTGACCGTGCAGGTGGAGCCCAGCAGCACGGCGGCGCCGGTGCCGGTGGCGGTGGCGGGACCGGAGGCGACGGTCAGCGTGGCGGCGCCGGCGCCGGTCACCGACCAGGTGCCGGTGGCGTCCTCATCGCCGGGGCGGGTGCAGGTCCAGGTGCCGGTGTAGGTGTTGTCCGCGCCCTGACCGTCCAGGTCGCTCAGCTGCTTGGTGATGGTGAAGTCGCCGTATTCACGCTGCCAGATGTTGGTGACGGTGACCTGCTCGGTGCGGTCGCCCTGGACGGTGACGCCCTGGTCGGCGGGGCCGGCCTGCCAGCTGTAGGAGGCGTCGGTAAGCCCCGCGGAGCCGGTGGGCGCGGTCTCGCTGACGGTGCAGTTGGCTCCGGCGGCGATGTAGGGCGTGGTGGCGGTGGCCGTGGAGCCCGTGGCCGCCAGGTCGAAGGTGCCGGTGTAGTTCTCGGTCTCGCCCTGGGCGGGTGCGTCGCAGGTGACGGTCACCGGGAAGGTGGTGCCGGCGGTTACGGGCCCGGCCTCGGGGCTGACGTTCTTGGTTACGGAGACCTTGCCCCAGGCGGCCACGGTGGAGTTGACGACGGTGACGGTCTTACCGCCGTCGGCCGCGTTCACCATGGTGCCCTCGGCGGCATCCAGGCCCTCATAGCCGGGGGTGCCCCAGTCGTAGGCGTCGGCGAGCAGGTCCTCGTTCAGGGAGGAGTCGGGCTCGGAGACGGTGCACAGGGCGCCGCGCGGCACCTGCACGGCGGCGGAGGCTGCGTTCGCGACATCGACGGTGCCGGTGTAGTCAGTCCCGCAGTTGTACTCGATGGCGAAGGTGGCCTCGCCGCCGGTGTAGCCCTCACCGTCCACGCGCTTGGCGAGGTTCAGGCCGACCAGCATGCGCCGGTAGGTGTTGGTGACGGTGATGGTCTCGGAGGCGTCCTTACTGACGGTGACGCTGGAGGTGTCGAAGTCGCCCGAGCCGGTCCACTCGTAGGAGGAGTCCTTGAAGTCGCCGGATTCGACGGTCGGGACGGCCTCGGTGAAGGAGCAGGTGGTGCCCACGGGAACGGTGAGCGTGGCCGGGGTGCCGGTGGAGACGTTCAGCGTGCCGTTGCCGCCGTCGCCGTCGCAGGTGTAGGCGACCTGGAAGTCGCGGTCGCTCCCACCGGTCCAACCGCCTGTGGCGGTCTCATCGGCTGCTTGGACGACCTTGTTCACGTTGATGGTGCCGGTGTTGCGGACGATGGTGTTGGTGACGGTCACCCGGTTGACGGACGGCGCCGTCAGGACCTGCGCCGTCGGCTTGTCGATGCTGGGGGTGGTCCACTCGTAGGAGTCGTCCTTGAGGTCGCCACTGGGGGCATCCTCGGTAATCGCACAACTGGCGCCCACTGGCAGGCCCGTGATCACGGCCGAGTGCCCCGCGGTCGTTCTCCAGGCGCCGGAGAAGTTCTGCCCGTTGGCGCTGCCGCAGTCATAGGTGCCGGTGTAGACCTTATTGGGGTTGGTCAGGCCGTTGTCGGGGTCGTTCACGGCCTTTCGGATCTCAATGGAGCCGTCGTTGAAGACGTTGCTGACCGTGCAGGTGACCCGCTGGTCCGGGGCAAGGGTGACCTTAGAATCAGTAACCGTCACTTCGCGGTTGTTCTGGTCCCGGCAGACCCACTCGCCCTGCTGTTCGAAGCCCTGCACATTACCGGTGGCGGCCTCGGACAGGGTGTAGGTGCCCGAGCGCGTCCACTGACCGGTGGCCGCCGGCTGCCCGGACAGTCCGGAAACAGTCCGGTAGGGGTACGGATCATCCTCGGGCGAACTCAGCTCCGGCGTGGCCGTGAGCGTCCAGTTGGCGGTGCTGACGGCCGGGAAGGTCATGCCGCTCAACTGCTTGACGAGGGTGATCTGTGAGCGACCGACGTATTCGTTGTGCCAGGTGCAGGTGAAGTCCGTGTTCCTCTGGTCCTGTGACAGCTGGGTGGAGTCCAAATCCAGAGTGTTGGTGCTCAGGTTAAGGGCGGTATCGGTGAAGTCGCCGCCGTTGCGGTGTTGGAGCACGCCGTCGGGCGTGCGGCACTCGACGTCGGCCAGGCGCCACCCGGAGGAGGTCTGGGTGACTGGATTGGAGATGTTCTCCCTGACTGCGGCCTGATCGTCGGGTGCGAGCAGCTCGTAGTCCTGGGGGTCGGTAGCGGTACCGGCAGTTCCCCAGCCATTGGGCCGAAGGTTGTTCAAGGGGCTCCAGTCCGCGAGCGCGTTCGATCCCGGCTCGGACACATTGGTGTAAGTGAACGTCGGCGGGGTGACGGAGCTCTCCAAAGAAGGATCGGTAGTCACATATTTGGCGAAAGTGACGTGGCGCACCTGCTCCAAGGAGCCGTACAGGCAGCCGTAGGTCTCGGTGTTCTCCTTGGTGATGAAGGTGTTCTCCAGTTTCCCCTCATCCGCCAAGTCGGTGGAGCAGACGCCGTTCTCACCGTTGTTGACGAATCCCCATAGCTTCAGCTTGTAGTCGATGCCGGTAGCAGGATCCGTCCAGGCAGTGGAAGTGTGCGCGGCCTCAACTTCAAGAGTGTCGTCCTCACAGGAACGACCGTCAGAACCGTAAATGGCGCCGCCTTCCGCGCCTCCAGTCGCACCGTCATCCGTATCGAAGGAGACGAGTCGACCATCACGGTTGTAGGCGTAGTGATAATCGCTGCTCCAACCGTAGCCGTACCAGGAATCCCATCTGAATGTAGCCCGCGGGCCCGTCCTTCCGTTCTGATCGAAGGCATACCGACCGGTGCCGCTCGTATTGTAGCTGCCATCTTGATTGAAGGTGGAGCGGCAGATGTTCTCGGTCTCGGTCAACCGCCAGGGGAACTCGGACGTAATCGCCTCCCCCAGTTTGAGTGCCATGGTGCCGTCAATCGTCATCCTCCCCGTCCACGAATAAATCAGGCGGTTTCCGTGACGCATAGTGGCAACCAGGAAGGGCTCGCCGACACCGACATTTCCGGCGACTTCAGGCTTGAGACCCACAGTGCTTTGCCGTGCATCATTGTAGTGCGCCGGACAGTCCTCCGGATAGGCCCCTAGATTCGAGCCGTATCCGACGGCAGCAAACGCACCGGCCTGAACCGTCCCGGTGGTGGTCTGATTACCGGAAACCTCCGGGCTGTACCGCACACACCCCTGTCTATAGGCCTGCGTCACCGTAGGATACTCACTCGTCGTAACGCCGTATTGACGCGCAGTGGACCCTCCCAGGGGAACAGTAACCTCCGCCGCCGCGGCCGTTGGAAGAACGGGCAACGCAACCTCGCCGAGGAAAGCACTCGCGAACAGCGCTAGAACCGTCAGCGTAGCGAGCACCTTTGCGCGCGAAGACGAGAGCAGCCTAAGGCGCAAAACTGTTCTGCGCATTGACGATCCCTCCCTAATGAACCGACTCTGTGGCAATACCACCTACGGACCCTGACGTCCACAGGAACACTTCCATGCTGTTCACAGGATACTGTGTATGGCGCACGTTTGACCACCGATAGAGCAACACTTCTGCACAGTTATTATTACCACAAAATATATCCAACGCTTTCGCCACAATCTGCAGTCGGTTCGACGTCGATCGCGTCATGAATCGGTCATCGACGCACCCCTATACAAGCCGCGGGCGGTCATGTTGCATCATGACCGCCCACCACAGCTTGCTATTTGCTCGCGACCACCCGACCGAGGCACAGTCGGGCACATTTCTATGCGCGTCGCGTACCGTAATACCTCCACCATGAGATGCCCACCGCGGCACCGAGGAGAACCAACGCCGCGACTATATTCGGCGCCAGCCCGTTGCCACCTGCGTTCGGAAGCCGTGCCGCCTCCAAGTCCCGAATGGTGAGCACGTCATCCACACCCGTACCCGCCGACTGTGAAACGACCGCCGTGGATACACCCAGTTCGGAATCGTTCAGTACGGTGATGCCGGTGTCGGTGAGCCGGATGTGGACCGGGTTGGCCAGCAGTTGGTGCCCGGCCGGTGCCTGGGTCTCAACAAGCCAGTACTCGTGGTTGATCGGCAGCAGGGCGGTGGTGAATACGCCGGTCGCGCCCGAGGGGACTACGCCGTCGGCAATTGCGGTCGCCCCGGAGGTTGAGGGGTCGACCGGGTAGATGCTGAAGGCGGCGCCGTCCAGGTTGCCCTGGCTGCCGGTCTTGACCACCGATAGCGTGCGCTTTCCGGCATCGGGCGAGACGGAGGCGCACGCGACATTGTGGTCGGGTTCGGTTGCCTGATCCACATCGCTCGGTGGGACGGCTGCATTGTACAAGCCGTGTCCACTTTCCAGCAGACCATCGGCACCCGTCGAGCAGGCCAGCAGCGCCTCGTCGTATCCGGCTGCCGCGGGGTCCACCGCCACGGACAGGATGAGCCTCCAAATCAACGTCTGCCCGGACGCGATGGTCTCACCGTCGGTGAGGACGTAAGCACCAGCGCCGTCGGCCGTGATCGCCTGTGCCGCCCCGCCATCGCGGGACACGGTCGCACCGGTGATGTTCAAGCCGGGGGCGAATGAAGGCAGGTCGGTGACCCGGCCGGTGGAGCCGGGAAGCGCGCCCTCGTTGACGACGCTGATGTCATAGGCGACGTCGAAGGAGGATCCGGTGCCCGGTTGGAGAGCCACCGTCTTGGCGAACTTCAGCACGGACTGAGTGGAAACGCAGGCCGTGTTGTCATCCGCACCGGAGGTGTCGCCATCCATGGACACGGTGTTCACCAGTCCGGCGGGGTGGCCGTCGGCCCGGGTGCCGCCGCACTGGTAGTCGGCGGCGTCGTATCCGGAGGCCGTGGGGTCAACCGTGAAGGTGAGGCGGACGGTGAAGCTGCGCGTGCCGCCCGTGTCAGATTCCTCGGGGGCGGCGGCAAGTTCGGGGCCGGTTCCGGCGGCTGCCAGGACCACCGGTCCGCTCAGGGCGCCGTCGACGATCGTCGGGATCGTGACGCCCGCGGCCGCGGCACCGTTCTCCAGCACCTCGACGCCGCTGATGCGCGCACCCGCGGGCAGGTCCGGGGTGTCGGTGATGTCGCTGATGATCATGGAGGCCGCATGCGAGGTGTTGGTGACCGTCACGGTGTAACCGACGGTGAAGTCACCAGTGGCACTGTTGCGAACCACCTCACCGGCCTGCTTACTCACCGAGAAGCGCGGGTTCGCAGGCACCGTGCCGCAGGCCTCGGCGACCTTGGCGACGCCGCGAGAAGTGACTTGCGCGGCATTGTGCACCGCTTTGCCATCGGTAGCATCCTGCTCGGTGCAGGCGCCGTCGGGGCCGGCCAGGCCGGCGTCGGGCGCGGTTACGTTAACGGTCACCGTGTACACGTGCCGTGCCCCCGCGGCCAGGGTTACGTCGTCGGCCGTGTAGGTGGTCTGGCCCGCAGGGAGTAGCTGCGGGCTCGCAAGCGGGCCGCCGCTGATGGTGATCGAGTTGGCCGTCGTGTTCGCGGGCACGGTGACCGCGTCCTCCAGGGAGTAGCGCAGCGGAAGGATCTGGGAGGGGTTGGTTACCGTGACGGTGTAGGTCTGGTCGAAGGTGGCATTGGCGCCCAGGGCGTCGGCCTCGGTCACGGAGTCGAAGGTCTTGGTGACGCCGGCGTGGGGGAAGATCTGGTTGGTCACGGTGACCACCAGGTCGCCCTGGCCACCGGGCACGATGAAGGAGACGCCGTCGCCGCTGCGCGTGGTACTCACCGGGATCTCGCCCACGGTGACCGCATAGTCCGCGGGGCTGCCCCAACTGAAGGAGCCGGAGTCGGACGAGTTCAGGTCCGCGGCCTGCGGGGCCTGCTCCGTTACGGTGCAGGAGGCGCCCACAGGTACGGACTGCCCGGCGACGACGGTCCCGTCGCTGTTGACGGTGGCCGTGCCGGCGACGTCGGGCTTGCCCTCCTTGGTGCAGGTGTAGCTCAGTTGGTAGGAGTCGAGGTCGGTGCCGTCGGTGGCGCCGGCCAGCGCCTTGGCGAAGGAGATCGTCTTATTGGCGAGTTTCTGCGTGGCGGTGCAGGTCACGTCGGCGTCGGCGGGCAGCACCACCTGGGTGCCGCTATTCATCGTCACCGCGGTGGACGTGCCGGTGTGCACGCAGGACCAGGAGTCGACCGCGTATCCGTCCACCTCGGAGGTGGACAGCTCGTAGGCGCCCGATCCGGTGACTACTGCGGTAACGGCCGGGTCCCCGGTGACGCCGTTGAGGGTGTTCTGGCCGGACAGCCCTGAGACCGGCGTGGCGGTCAGGGTCCAATCGGCGACCTGGGCGTCGCCCTCGGCCACCTCGTTGACCAGGGTCAGCTTGGAATGAGCCACGTACTGGTTGTGCCAGGTGCAGTTGATCGCGGCCTCCTCATAGGAGGTGGCCAGCTCGGCCTGGTCCAGGCGGATGGTGCGGTTGTCCAGGTCGACGGAGTCGGAGGTATCCATCCGCTGGCCGTCGCGACGCATGAGCGGATGCTCCTGGCCGCCGCTCTTGTAAGTACAGGTGACGGCCCCCAGGGTCCAACCCGAAGTCGTGTCCGTCAGCGCCGGAGTCAGCGCGTTCTCCTGTACGACCGCAGCGTCATTGGGGGCCAGCAGTTCGTAGGTGGTGGGGTCGGAGACGGCGCCGGCACTGCCCCAGCCGGTGGGGGTCAGCGAAGCGGGGGTGCCCCACTTCTCGGCCCCGTAGCTGCCCTCGGCGGAGACGTTGGAGTAGCTGAAGGCGGGGATCGGTGTGGTGGCCTGGAGGGAATCATCGGTCTCGACCACCTTGGTGAAGGTCACCGGCCTGACCTGCTCCAGCGAG
Organism: Actinomyces sp.; assembly: GCF_030530635.1. Taxonomy (GTDB): domain Bacteria; phylum Actinomycetota; class Actinomycetes; order Actinomycetales; family Actinomycetaceae; genus Actinomyces. The sequence goes on along the minus strand of NZ_JAUMUL010000043.1, from coordinate 13,066 downwards.
CCGTAGAGGCAGCCGTAGCTGGTCCTGCCCTCAGGAGTGATGAAGGTGCTCTCCAGATCGGCGGAGGCCATCTCGGGAGTGACCGCGCAGGTCCCGTTTTCCCCATTGTTGACGAAACCCCACAGGCGCAGCTTGTAGGAGATGCCGGTGCTGGGGTCGGTCCAGGAGGTGTCGGAGCGGTCGGAGGCGATCTCCAGGACGTCATGCGCACAGGTAATTCCATTCGGCCCCGAGGCCCCTCTCAGGGTTGAATCGAACCGCTGCAACCTGCCGTAGTACCACGCGTAGTTGTACGTGCTGCCGTCGCCGGCGGAGGTTCCTATACGCCCGACGGCGGTACCACTGCTGTTCCAAGCATACTCGGACGGCCCGTCTGCACCGACAATGGCGTTGCCATCTGGGCCCAACATGGTCGCACAGTAGTTCGGCGTATCCCACTCGCGGAAGGGGAAGTTGGTCTGAATCTCCTCACCCGCAGTGGTGATCTGCAGACTGCCGTAATAGGACTTGGTGGTTGTGTCCACAGGGTCGATGTTGACATTGTCGTGGCGCAGCGTTCCCACAAGAAACACGTCACCGACGTCCGCCGCCGTGACCGACGTGGGCATGAAGCTCATGGCTGACTGAATGGTGTTGTTGAAAGCATTCGGACAGTAGCCCTCGTCGAACCCGTAGGAGAAGCCAGCCCATTGTCCGGAGGAACCGGCAACCACGCCGGTGTTGTAGTTGTTGTCCTGGGGCCCGTAGTGCAGGCAGGCGATGCGCCGCGCGTACTCCTCCTGCGATATGGTCTGCCCCTGGTAGGACACCGTGTTGTCAGTGTCATACACCTTCACATTGGAGATCTGCGCGGTAGTCTCGCCCAGGCCGATGGTCAGCGAGGCGCCCGCCGCCTCCGCCTCGGGCGCCACCAGCGGCGGAGGAGCGGTGAGCAGCGTCGCAAGCGCCAGGCCGCCGACCGCGACCACTACTGCGAGGCGACGCCGCCCTGACCGCGTTCCGCGGAGCGCATGGGGCTGAGGCATGGGGGAGGACTCCGTTCAACGAAGAAGCAGGGCCTCACCACGCCCAGCGCAGGAACCCCGGCTATTGATTCCTCCGAATACTACTGCACACGATTGGCGGGTTTCCTGCATCACTGTCACAAGGACATTGCCATAGAATCAACAATATACGATTCGCATCGAGTCAATACACAACTCCTCTCATTTTCCATGCACTTGAGTCTCTACGCCAAGGGCATCCAAGCGTCACACATGCGGAGGCCCCCACTACCAGGTGACGTCCGGGGCGTTCACGCGCTCTGCTGGACGCCCCGGACACAAGCACCTCCTCAGGTGGTCGACGTCCAGCTCACCTCTCACGCCTGCGCGCCAGATACAACAGCGCGCCACCGCACCCCAGCACCGCCACGACCACCACCGATACGAGCAGCCCATCAATTCCGGTGCGTACGAGCCCACGAGTCGGAACGTCGGGACTGCTGGCAGATGCCGCTGGGACGGCAGCCCGTGAAGGCGTCGTATGCGGAGCCGTGAGCGTCGTCGCTGCCGTGAGCGTCGGCTCCGGACACGCCCGCTCGGAGTCGACGGCGATGCCGAACGAGTGCGTCGTCCCCCCGCCCTCGAACACCGCATCTGTGCGCACCGCAACCATGATCTCTCCCGCTGCGGAATCGAGACTCCAGGACAGTTCATCGTCTTCCTCCGAAATCGCCCAGGAGGCATTGCCCGGACCGCAGGGATCGTCCACCTGCGGCATCGCCGGCACGGGAATGACGGCCGGCTCGGGAACCAGCAGTTGCCCCTGATAGGCCCGACGTGCGAGATACGGGTGGGAGGCCTCGGTGCCGATGACGTCCATGTGTATTGCAGGCGCGACCAGGACGCGGGTATCTGCGCCACCCACACGATCCTCCCGGTGGAGGCATCAACCTCCCGGGTGCAAGCCGCGCTCGGGCATACCACCGCATCTGCAATCGGACATCTCCCGGCCATGCCGACTACGGCGGAGGCGCCGGGAGCGTCGTCATAAGGGTAGCTAGCCGGATCGGCCCGGAAGAACGAGACGCCGACCACCTTCTCCACAGTAGCCGGTTCCTCGGCGGCGGCCTCGAAGGGCACGGTATTCGTTTCACCGGAGGGGTCTTGTCGCTGATGCGTAGAGGTTGAGACAGCAGCCAGAAATCGCCCCGCTTCGAGTCCGCCTCACGCAGTACGACCGGTTCGCGCAGACTTCCGCGGTTGACGTTGAAGTTGATGGTGACCGCCCGCTCTGCGGGCATGAGTGCCACCTCGACACCCTGGGCCGCCCACTACTCCACGGAGAACAGGAAGTAGGGGAAACCGTCCTCATCATGGCCCGCAGGCTCGACGAAGGTGTAGGTCCGCGAACCGAACCAGCTGGGGACCTCCTCATCGGTGCCCTCGGTGACCACCAGGGCCGTGGTCTTCTGCACCCGCAGCCGCGTAGCGTTCTTGTAGCGCGGGAAGGTGACATGCAGCGGTCCCACACCCTCCCGTCCTCCCCAGAACGCCATACCCCCGGAAGCGACCCCCTACGCCGGGATCAGTTCAGCCTTAACGCAATCCAGGCCCAGACTCCACCACACCCACGCAAAGGCAGACACACCAGCACCCACAAACCGAAAGAACCGGTTGCCCGCCCGTATACCCACGGCTCCCGTCAGCCTGGCTCAAATCTTGGGCCCGTCAGCGTTGGCTTCTGAGCGAGGTACCGGCGTCGGATCGGCCAGGCGCAGAATCTCTCGCGAAACCGGGTACTCGACACCCGGGTAGCGGCCGAACTGTTCCTCCGCGCCCACGACTCGGACGGTAACACCGTCCATGTGGGCGAGGACCTGCGCGGGCGACGGCCACACGCGGCTGCGATCGGAGCCGTTGGGAGCAGATGGGGGGAACCACGCCGTCGACGCCGGGGGCTTGATCATGATGCGTCCCGGGCGGCTGCGATCACGCAGAGCGTGCGCCCTCCAGGTAATGATCGGATGCGAAGCCATCCAGGCCACTACATGCAGCCACAGGCCTCCCTCCCTGGCGGCGCGGTCCGCCAGTGCGTGGAAGTTGACCTGAGCGCCCAGATACTTTCCGCCGGTCAGCACTCCCATCGTGCCGGGAGCTCCCTGGGGAGCGACCTCAAAGCCGTGGTTGTCGGCGGTGTACTCCTGCGCCCTCGTCAGCGCAGGCCCGAACACCGGAATGAGGCTGGGAAGCGACATGACCGCGAGCCTCCAGAAGGAGGTATGGCCGGCCGCCAGGTGGCCCACCTCGTGAGCTATTATGAACCGCAGGGCCTCACGGTCGCGAGCAGCTCCACCGATCTCAAACAGATCTGAATGGACCGCGACGAATCGGCGGTACCCATGGCCCGCGGCGAAGGCATTGATCGTGCCGTCACCGAGCACCACGTACGCGTCTGGCACTCGGCGCATACCGAAATGCTCCGCCGCCTCGACCACCATCCGGTATCCCTCCGGGAATTGCGTGGGGCTCATCTGAACGGCGGTCGCCCGCATGCGCGCGTACATAAGGGCGCGCGCAACCCAAATGCTGACCGGGGCCAGCAGCCCGAAGAAGATGTACTCCGCAGCATCGTCAATGACGAAGTTCCTGAAGGTATCGGCGAACCCCGTAACCTCCGGGACCGCCACCAGCCAGCCTGCGAAGACGATACTCAGGACAGCCACGGCGGCACTCACCGCAATCGCGCACCGCAACAGCGGCAGCTCCGCCCTGTGCCGCAGCTGCCGGATACCTCGCGGACCGTGAACAGTCGCCCCCTCGAGCAGTCGGGGACGACGCTCCGGGTCACCTCCCTCCTTCTCGGGGAAGGCAGAGCTGGATGTATGCACACTCACGAACGGCACCGTAGTGGCACACCTGGGAAGACCATCACGACCTGGGGGACGAAGTGGTCCTGGAGGTGCTCCTCCTGCCGGATGAAGTCAGATGAAACTCGGCTGCTCCGCCGCGGCAAGTCGACCAGCAGTCTTCACCAAATGGTCCTCGGCCCGGGAAGTCCCGAGAATGCAGAATCAGCGGTGACAAGCGCCAACGGTTCGCTGATCGCCTGGGCGGCGAGCACCCCCGTCGAGAGCCTCCAGCCAAGGCCTCGCAGCAGGAAGCTTGCCGACGCGATATTCGGTGAACAGCTCCCAGGCGCTCGCCGCAGGCACCATAGGTGATTGTCCAATAGTCGCAACGCCTGCGCGGCTCCGGGCACCAGTCAGTCGGGCTCGTTGATTGCCCACATGAGAGCGAGAGCGCGGGTATCGAGCAGGTGCCCGCGAAAGCGGTTAGGCGCCTCATCTGGGATCGCCCGACCCCCACCGCAGCAGGCCGTCGGCCAGCAGGTCACGCGCGGCTGCGGTCATGTGGGCGGTGAGTTCAGCGGTGTCGGCGCCGGTAAGCGCGGCCACGGCAGTGGCGATCTGGCCCACGCTGAGCTCGCCGTCGGCCACCTCTACCAGCGCGGCCAGCGCCGTATCGGCCCGCACCGTGCGGGCGAAGCCGCCGCCCTGCCGCAGCAGGATCACACTGGGATCAGTGTCTCCGGGGCGCAGGTGGCGCTCCTCGGTGACGTCGGGGGCGACGACGGGGTGCAGCTCCCTCACCTCGGCGTCGCTCATGGCCGCCAGGCGGCTGCGCGAGCGCACCGAGGTGGCCACATACGGCCCGAGTGGCCCGGCCGGCCGGGTGCCGATCTCCTCCAGTACCCGCCAGGGTGCCCGGTCGGCGCGGTCACTGCCCGTGGGACGGTGCAGCACCACGTACCCGAAACCGACGGCCTGCACGCTCCGATCCGCGAAGTCGTCGATCCAGGCGCCCAGGGCGGCTTCGAAGCCGAGGCGGTCCCGCTCAGGGGTGGCCCCGCCGTCGCGCAGCCACATGGTGGCATATTCGACCGGGTCCTGGACCTCCCGCTGAATAACCCAGGCGTCGAGGTCGTCGGGCAGCCATCCGCTGACACGCTCGCGCCAGTCCTGCCCGGTGTGATGCTCCCAGTTGCCGAGCATGACGGCTATGCCTCCCGCCTTCAGGTGGGCCGGGAGCGCCGGCAGGAGAACAGGCAGGACGGGGCCGCCCGCGTCGCGGTATTCCATGAGTGGCAGGCCGGCTGCACGCACCGCGGGCGGGGTGATGACGAAGGGCGGATTGGTGGCTATCAGGTCGAAACGGCGCCCACTTACCGGCTGTAGGAAGGAGCCGCGCCGCAATTCCAGGCGCTCGGGGTCGGCTCCCGCCACGGCAGCATTGAAGGCGGTGAAGGCCAATGCCCGCGCAGAGATGTCGGTGGCGACGACATGGCCGGCGTGCCGCAGCAGGTACAGGGTCTGAATACCGCAGCCGCAGCCCAGGTCGAGGGCGGAATTCACAGGCGTACGCGGAGTGAGGGAGGCCAGAGTCAGACCTGCACCTCCGATGCCTAGGACGTGGTCGGGGGCGAGTTGCCCCTGGGAGACCAGCTCGCCCAGGTCGGAGGCGACCCACCAGCGCACCTCGCCGGCGTCGTCGCTCACCTCGTGGGGCCGCAGGTCGACGACGGCCCGCACCCGCTCTCCCGTGGCCGCGCGGGCGCCCCCGGCTTCTGCGCGGTCACTGCCCGAGACCGCCTCGCCCCCGCTCGCGGCGGCGTCTTCGACGGCGACCAGGCCCATGGCCCTGGCCCCGGCGGTACCGGTGCGCGGCAGGGCGGCGTCCAGTTCCGCCGCATACACCGGTTCACCGAGCATGAACAGGGCGGTCAGTACCGCAACCGGATCCGCCGCAGCGTGAGTGTCCGCTGCGATGCGGGCGGCACGCAAGATCTTTCTTACGCGGCGCAGGGCGGGATAGCGCTGTTCCCGCCGCAGGGCTGCGTCGGCGACCGGACCTAGCAGGGTAGCGACGGCGTCCACGCCCCAGCCGCTGTCCTCCAGGTCCGCGCGCAGGGCGTCGGCCTGAACCGCCGTCGCAACGGGCGGTGGGGTGGGAGAGGACACAGGCGGCGGGGTGGGCGCGTTCGCGGGTGAGCGGGCGACGTCGGTCATGGTCGCGACCGTACCCGCCCACGCCCAGCCGCGCTCACCAGCCGAGCATGTCCATGCCTACGCTCATCACCACCGGCACGATACCCAGGATGATGAAGGCCGGCAGGAAGCAGGTCCCCAGCGGCAGCACCAGTCGAACGGCCAGGCGTTCGGCTGCCTCCTCATCGGCCGCCTGCCGGCCGGCTCGCAGGGAGGCGGCAGTACCGGTGAGCAGGGGCGCGGGCGAGGCGCCGTCCTCCCAGCCCGGGCGCAGGCAGGCCTCGAGTCGGGCGTGTCGCCGTTCGCCATCCCTGCCCGCAGGCCGCCCGGACCCGGACCCAATGCGCTCATCGTCGTCGTCCTCCGCTTCACACCCGGCTCGCCAGGCCTCCTCCCAGTCTGCGCCGAGCAGTAGGGCCCTCCCGACGATGCCGAGTTCCTCGTCCTCCAGCGCCTGACCGAGCGCCTGGAGCGTCCCGGGCACGGAGGCTCCGGCCGCGAGCGCGGCCCCAGCCAGGTCAAGTACGAGGGCCTCATCGACCTCCTCCGGGGCGGTGGCCGCCGCGACCAGCCTCGCCGTCAGCCAGTGCCCGGCTGCCATCAGGGCGACGCCGACCAGCCCCAGGGCACTGCCCCAGCCTCCGTCCAGCAGCATCTGCCCGGGATGGGCGCCGATGGCCGAGCCGAGCAGCAGCCCGACGGGCGGCAGCAGCGCGAGCAGTCGCGCCGTTGAGCGCGGCCCAGACAGGGCGGTGCGCCGGGACGCGTCGGCGTGCCCGGAGTCCGCCACTCCCCCGGCGACCGCCTCCAGCACGCCCGCAAGCGGAGCGCCCAGCGCCGTGGTCAGGCGGCAGGCGGCCACGGCCCCGGGCACGGCCGCAGCCGTGAGGCGTCGGCGCGCATGGCGGGCGCGACGACCCGGCAGCGGCGGTTCCCAGTACCAGCGTCCCGCCTGCCTGCGGGGTATCCAACCGCCCGGGGGTTCCCGGGCGAGGGCGAGCAGGGCGGGAGGCACACCGTCGTCGCCCGGCTGAGTGTCCTCGGTTATGCCGGCACGTTGAAGGGCGCGGCTCCAGGCCTTTGGCGGGGTGGCGCCGGCGCGTAGGAGGGTGGCCACCTCGGTCAGCAGCAGGCCGAGGTCGAGGTTCGCGGCGCGCGGAGTGTCGGGGCGGGCCAGAGCCCCGGCGTGGTGGGCGCCGAGGGCGGCCGGCGGCTCCCGGCGCGCGGGCAGCAGGATCACGGCGGCGGCGAGCGCCACCAGCAGTCCGGTCAGTACCTGGGCGCCGGTCATGGTCGGCTCCGCCGTCCGGCCGTCCGGAGGGGTGCCCGCGATCCGGCCGCTGCCGCGTCGGTCTTGGCACCGGTAGCCCCTCGCGCTGATGTTGGTCCGCGCCCGGCCGTGTCGGCTCCCAGGGCGGTACCCACCGGCACGTCGCCGATGCGCTGCGCCAAGCGGTCAACGCCGGGGCCGGCCGTAACCGCGCCTTCAGCGTCGATCATCAGAGCGTCACGGCAGCGCATCCGCTCCCCGTCCCGTTCCAGCACGCCGATTGCGGCCACCCTCCGCCCCGTGGCGGCACCAGGGTGGGCCTGGCGGCGCAGGTGGACGACGGCGTCGAGGGCACTTACGGCCTGAGCGGCGACGGTGCTCTCGGACATGCCGGCCAGCGCCCCCAGGGCTGTCAGACGGGCGGGAACGTCGGCGGGCGAGTTGGCGTGGAGCGTGGCCCAGCCGCCATCGTGGCCGGTGTTGAGGGCAGTCAGTACGTCGCGGACCTCGGGGCCGCGGCACTCGCCGAGTACGATCCGGTCCGGACGCATGCGCAGCGCGGTGCGTACCAGTGTGGTCATGGGAACGGCGCCGACGCCCTGCACGTTCTCTCCGCGCTCCTGGAGGTGGATCACATGCGGGTGTTCGGGGCGCAGCTCACTGGCCTCCTCAATGCATACGATCCGCTCATCGGCTGGGACCAGCCCGAGAAGGGCCGCCAGCAGAGTCGTCTTGCCGGTGCCGGTGGCGCCGGTGACCAGGCAGTTGGCGCGTCGGTCAACCAGTGCGGTCAGGACGGCGTCCACTCCTGGGGCGATGGTGCCGGCGGTGACCAGTTCGGCGACGGTGAAGGCGCGACGCCGCTTGGTGCGCAGGCAGATCAGGGTGCCGTCTGCACTCAGGGGCGGCAGGACGGCGTTCAGGCGGGTGCCGTCGGCCAGCGTGACGTCCACGATGGGGCTGGCGTCGTCCAGGCGACGCCCGCAGGCGGCGGCCATGCGCACCGCCAGCGTCCGTGTCTCCTCCTCCGGCAGGGAGGCGTCGGCGACCGGTTCCAGGCCCCTCCCGCGGTCGATCCAGGTGCGGCCGGCGCCGACGAGCACATCGGTGACGGCGTCTAGTTCCAACAGCGGTTGTAAGACGGGGCCGGCGCCGGCGACGTCGGCCTGTACGTGCCGGGTGAGCCGGGCAAGGCCGCCTGCACCGGTGGTGGGTGCGGCCCCGGAACCGAGGGCGGCGTCGAAGCTGGCACCGCGGGCCAGGGCGCTGCGCACCCGGGTCAGCTCCTCACGTCGCGTCGATGAGGTCCCGGTTACCCGGCTCTCCCCGGAGGGTGTGTCCGCGGCACCGGCGCGGGGTGAGGCCGCCGCTACCATGGCGCGGCCTCGGGGTGGCTGCCGCCGTCGGCCAGTAGCCTTTCGGCGACGCTGCGGGCCTGAGTGCGGAGGGCGCCGCGACCCCGGGTGGGGTCGTCGCCGCGAGCGATCCGCTGCGCGACGGCGCGCTCGTGCGGGAGGACCGCAATGATCTCGGTACGGGTCATGAGGGCCAGCTCGTCGGGGGTGACATCCTCACCGACCTTGCGGGCCACCGTGTACACCCGGGCCGGCACACCCGGTTTTGTACGGAGATCCGGCGGGACCTGGTCCTGCGTGGCGGCGGCGCCGGGCTCACCAGACGCCGTCCCGACCGGAGCCGCGTACGCCCGGAGCCGAGTAGCGAGTGCCTCTGCGGCGACGGCCGAGCGCAGGTCGAGCCCGGATACGAGCAGGACCGTGGCATCCGCCGGCGGGGCGATGCTGCGGGGCAGGTCGATCATGACCAAGTCGTGCTCGGCACGCAGAGCATCCAGGGCGGGACGCAGTTGCTTCGGTTCACGGGCCCCGCCGCGGCCGTCACCGGTCAGTACCGGCATGCCCAGCCATGCCGGCAGGGCGGCAACGAGCTTCTCCGGCCGGAAGGCGGGCTCGTCGGCGGGCAGGTCCTCCCAACGCAGGCCGGGCAACACGGCGTCGCCCATGAGCAGACCGAGGCTGCCGGCGGGATCGGCGTCGACTATGGCTACCCGCTTTCCCCGGGCGTGACAGGCGCGGGCCAGGTGGAGAAGGAAGGTGCTGGCGCCTAGCCCACCGCGAGCACCGGTGACCACGATCAGGCGAGCCCGGGGCGGGTGTTGCGCGGTCAGCAGGAGGGTGAGTAGATGGTCGGTGCCGTCGGGGGCGCAGCAACGTTCTAGGCTGCCGAGGAGCACTCCCGGCTCCGTTTGCGGCAGTCGGCCCCCCTGCGGTGCCAGCAGCAGCACCGCCACCACATCGGGCTCATCGAGCAGCGCGCGGGCTGTCCTGTCCAGGTCGGCGGGATCGCTCAGGACCGGTGCGGCGCCGGTACAGGTGCGCACGATGTCCGCGGGCAGGCCTGGCGGAAGCGCCATCGGGGCGGGGTCGGAGACGGCCGTATCCGGGCCGCTGGGTGCGGCGATTGTGGGGGCGCTGACGAGAACCCGCACATTTGGGGCGAGCGGGGCGGCACTGTCCATGGCTCCTCCTGACGTGATCCTGTGGGGCGGCCGACGGGCCTGCTGCCGACCGCAATCAGGTTGCGTCAAAGGGCGCTCCTCGTGCCGACGCTCTGTGAATGTGATCTGCGACGACGGTTTCCAACTGCGCCTGTGGATAACGGGCTCTTTCGGGTTTTGGGGGGTGGGTGATTGGCCGCCTCCAACGCCCCACGGCCGAGGCGGTTGTGGCCGGCCGCCGAGTTCGGCCGCGCCGTATGCGGTCCGGCACGTCACGCGTTAACTGGCACGGCCGCCCAGGAGCCGCGGACTTGCACACCACAGCCATCGGCGCCAACCCACCCAAACCCCGGTTTCCCCTGCAACCACGCCGAAACTGCTTTCCGGCCCGAATCTGGTGACAGCGCTCCAGTGTGCAACGAGCCCCTCATTGCACACTGGAACACTGTCATGACACCCAGGCCACAGACCAGATCCGCACAATCACGCAGAATCCACCCCCGGACCCCACTCCCCAAGTGTGCAAACCCACCACAGGAGCCCACACCACTAGACACCCACACCCCCAAACCAGAAGCATCGGATAGCGGCGCGGCGGGGGAACTTTCTCAGTGCATGGCGGTCGTTCCGGCCTGGATGGAGCGACAGATGGCCTGTGCCTCCTGGATACCGACGAGGATCGCCTCGGCCTGCCAGGCGATCCAGTCGATGACACCGTCGGGGCGTCCGGAGGCGTAGGCGGCGGCCGCATTCGCGTAGGCGCCGGGCGCTTGCCCGGCGTAGCGGTCGATGACCGCCACGCCGGTGGGCTCCAGGCCGTCGCGGACGATCAGGTGACGCACAAGCAGTCGGCCAACGGCGGCATTGCCGGCAATGAAGGGGCGGGCGGTAATCATTTCCGCGTGGACAATGGCAGCACGCGCGAGCGCGGGGACACCCGAGACGTCTATGAGGTCGAGCAGGGCGCCGAGCCGAGGCTGCAGAGCGTCCGCGTCGGGCGCGGCGCCGGGTCCGCCCTCAAGCGGAGTGACCCCGACCCCCCGAGGGATGGCAACGGCGTCCAGGGGGATGCGTCCGGCGGCGGCGAGCGGCCCGGCGACGTCGCGATGGAGCGAGGCCAACAAAGTGCGGGGGCTGGGCGGGGTAGGGCGGGTGGTGCCGCGCAGATCGGGCATCCATTCGGCCAGGTGCACTCCCGCCCGCCACAGTCCGGCGGCGGCGTCGAGTGAGGGATCGCCGGTGGTGGCCTCGTTCAGGGCACGGTCGGCGACGGCGTCGCGCAATACCGCGGCAGGCAGGACCACGCCCTCCGCGGCCGCGGAGGCGATGGCGCCGCGTACGGCGGCCTCGGCGCGGGCCTCCCGCCAGCGACGCCGCAGAGCCTCGTGCCACCGCAGCTGAGCGGAAGCCTCGCGCAGGGCCTCCTCGGCCCGCTTGACCCGGTCGTTGGCCGCGAGTGCCTCCAGCGCCTGGATTGCAGGGCTGGGGCGGGCCGGGCGCACATCAGGGCCGGGGCGGGCCGGGCGCACATCAGGGCCGGGGCGGGCCGAAGCCGCGGCGGTGTCGGCGGGCGCCGTCGCGCTTCGCCGCCGAGTAACCTCCGCGGGAGTACTACCGCGCGCGGGCCGTTCCCCGGAGCGCGGGCCGATGGACACCCCCATGCTGATCACGAGGCCACTGTATGCGTACAGGTCCGTAATGCGGCGTTGCGCGCGTAAATGGCTGCCATGCTCCGTGACTCGCCGGTGGCTGCCCGCCAATGCGGCGTTGCGCGCGTAAATGGCTGGCTACTTCCGGCTTGGACGCGAATTGCCGGCTCTTCGTGTTTGAACGGGTCCCACAGGCGCACAGGGTGCACTTGTGGGACCCCCTCCACTTGTACCCCGCCCTCCAGTTCGACCGCCTAAGAGTGCATTTGAGACGGTCCAAGTCCAGTTACGCGGTCCAAGCAGGGACAGGCGGCCCCGCACGAACCGTTGACAGGCTCGACAACCACCACCCGGACAGCTGCCACCCGTCAGCTCAACACAGCCTCAAACACCAAGCTCCGATCACAGCACACCACAACTACCGGAGGGTTATTCATGGGGTGTATGTGAAGGTGAGGGCGAGTACGGTGGTGATGGTTGTTGGGAAGGTTTGTATGGGTCGGCGGTAGCCGGTGTGTAGGACGCGCCAGGTTTTGAGGTTGGCGATGGCCCGTTCGACCATGTAGCGGATGGATGGGGTTGACCGCGGTGTTGTAGGCCTTGTCGGTCTCGTGCAGGGGCTGTCCGGGTAACTTCTTGATGGGGGTGGTCATGCCCAGCCCGATATATCCCTTGTCGCCTATATGGAGGGCAGCGGTAGCGCCGTCGGGCAGGTGGTCGGGTGGGACGTCCAGCAGGCCGCTGGCCCGCAGCGCGGCGGCGTCATGCGTGGCTCCGAGTAGCGGGTCCGAAACCCAGGCGATCGCCCCGGAGGGAGTGCAGGCCACCTGCACGTTCAGCCCGGTGGTGCGGCACTTGCCCGAGAACAGGCCCGGGACACCCTTCCAGTCCCAGCACTCCAGCACGGTTCCGTCAATGATCAGGGTTTGGGTGGGATCCAGGTCCTCCACCGTCGCCACCGCCCGACCGAGGGCGTGGGCGATCAGGGTGGTGTAGGCGCCGATGATGCGGGAGGCGGTGGGCTGGGAGATGTCGAAGATCTCGGCCAGCAGCTCCTGGCTGATGTTGTGGCGCAGCGCCATCACGGTCAGCTTCACGCGCTGGTACAGGCCCAGGACCCGGCTGCCGGCCACCGGCAGATCCCCCTGGCTGTGCAAGACGGCGCACAAGTCCTCAAGCTGGCGGCGGTCGAGCTACGTGCCAGCATTCACGGCTGACGGTCCGTTCTTCAAGGCTATTCACTGTCAAATGAATCTTCGCAGGAACGGACCGCCCGACCACTCACCTATCACACCCGCGTCGCAAACCCCCACCCCCCGTGAATGACTCTCCGGCAGTAATGACACCTCGAGGTAGGTGCTTGTGGTGTGCGGAGGTCGGTGCTTGTGGTGCGTTGGGGTTGGTTGTTGTGGTGGGTGGTACTCCTCCGTTCAGGTGGTGGTGGCCTGTGGGTGGAGTCGGGGAGGTCTTGTGGGTGATCGCTGCGGTCAAGAAGGGGGGTTGGTGTGTGCGGGGGCGTGTGCCGCCTGTGGTGCGGCCTTCTTCATGCTGGTGGTGGAGCCTGTCAAGTTTTCTGTGTAAGCGGGTTGTTGCTTACAGGTAGG
>NZ_JAUMUL010000042.1 GCF_030530635.1 Actinomyces sp. | reverse complement strand
GTCCCCGCCGGCCACAAGTCCTCGTCAGCCTCAGAACGTCCGCGCAGGCCCCACGCCGACCTCGCCCGGACGCCCGAGCACGACCTCGCGCGCCCAAGCACGACCTCCCAGTCCCGAGCACGACCACCTAGCCGGCCCGGTGCACACCGAACAACACACCTAACACGACCACCCGCGGGCCCGCACCACCACACCCACAAACCGCAGAGCCCGTAAACCGGCGCAACTAAATGCACCCGAACCCCGTAAGGCGCTCACCGGCCCCGGGTAATTCATTCCTTGGCCACGCCCGAGGTCGTGTCCATGATCCGGCACTGGAAGATGCACAACCGCCCGGTCACCGGCAGATCAGCAGCAGCCGACGGAGACGTTGCGGCCTTCGAAGTCGGCCCGGGCCCGCCACCACTGGCGCGCACTTATCGGTGCGTGGTCGGGGTGCTCGCGCCGATGCCGTTCGACGTAGCGGTCGTAGGCCGACTCGCCCGTGAAGTCGCGCCACAACCCGCGCGCCCGGGCCAGGCCCGCGCGAATCCGGCGCGCCCACCGCGCCGCGGGAGCCGTCGTACCGACGGCCTCGGCCGCCCCGGCGGGCACGTCGGCCATCTCAGCGGTCCCGGGCGATCCTCGGCTCGCAGTGGGGGCCGGTACTCCTGCCAACTCCACGTCAGCGGCTCCCGTCGGCGCCGTGCGCGTCGGCGGAAGCGCCCGGAATCAGCGCCGGATCACCCACGAGCGCATACTCCTTGACGAGCTTCTTCTCCAGCGGACTGGCGAACAGGTGCTCGGGGGCGTAGAAGTTCGACTCCTGATACGGGTCCTCGGACGTCGTCGTGTCCCCGGCGCGCACTGCCCGCACCATGGTGATGGCCGCGCACAGCATGACGAAGGCGACGAGCACAAGGAACACCACTGACAGCGTCCCCTGGATCATGGTGTTGCGGACGATGGCCCTCTGGACGCCGATCGCCTCCGCGTCGGTGAGCGTCGGCAGCAGTGCGCGGGCGTCCCGCCACTGCTGGAAGTAGCCCACCCGCGAGTCGGTGGAGAAGATCTTCTGCCACGACGCCGTGAAAGTCACCGCCGTATCGAAGACCAGCGGGATCGCAGGTATCCACGCGTACTTCAGCCGCCCCTTGCGCACCGTCATCACCAAGCACAGCAGCAGGGCGATGGCCGCGATGAGCTGATTGGCGATGCCGAACAGCGGGTAAAGCGTCTGAATGCCGCCGCGCGGGTCGGTCACGCCCATGAGCAGCAGAGAACCCCAGGCCGCCACGACGACGCCGGTGGTCGCCCACGCCCCCACATGCCAGGACGGGTCGCGGAACTTCGGCCAGATGTTGCCCAGGGCGTCACCCAGCTGGAAGCGCGCCACGCGCGTGACGGCGTCGACGGCGGAGAGGATGAATAGCGCCTCGAACATGATGGCGAAGTGGTACCAGAAGCCCATCATCGTCCGGCCGCCGCCGCCACCTCCTCACGGTTGGAGGCGGTGGCGACGACGTCGTCGCCGGCGAGTGCGTTCATGGTGGCGGCGGAGGTGTTCATGGAGAAGTAGATGCCCGGGCTCAGCGAGACCGCGGCCGCCAGAGCCATGATCGCCACGAAGGACTCCATGAGCATGCCCGCGTAGCCGATCATGCGGACCTGGCTCTCCTTCTGAATCATCTTCGGGCTGGTGCCGGAGGACACGGTGGCGTGCATGCCGGACAGGGCGCCGCAGGCGATGGTGATGAACAGGAAGGGGAAGAGCTGCCCGGCGAACACGGGTCCGTCGGTGTTCAGGGCGAACTCGGAGACAGCGGCCATCTCCACCACGGGCCGCACGATGATGATGCCGGCGGCCAGCACCACGATGGTGCCTACCTTCATGAAGGTGGACAGGTAGTCGCGGGGAGTGAGCAGCACCCACACGGGCAGTACCGCGGCAAGGAATCCGTAGACGATCATGCACCACACCAGGGTGGTGGGCGACAGGTGCAGGTACTGGACGAAGGAGGACTCCGCCACCCAGCGCCCGGAGATGATGACGGCGATAAGGATGGCGAAGCCGACGAGCGAGACCTGGGTGATGCGGCCGGGCTGGACGAAGCGCAGCCACAGCCCCATGCAGATGGCGATCGGGATGGTGCAGCTGACGGAGAACACGCCCCAGGGGGACTCGGCGAGCGCGTTGACGCACACCATGGCCAGCACCGCCAGCACGATCATCAGCATGACCAGGACGACGACGGTGGCCACGGTGCCGCCGACCCGACCGATCTCGTCGGTCGCCATCTGCCCCAGGGAGAGGCCGCCGCGGCGCATGGAGAAGAACAGCACCAGCATGTCCTGAACCGCCCCGGCGACGACGACGCCGAGGATGATCCACAGCGTGCCCGGCAGGTAGCCCATCTGGGCGGCCAGGACCGGGCCCACCAGCGGGCCCGCGCCGGCGATCGCCGCGAATTGGTGGCCGTAGAGGACCACCCGGTGGGTCGGGTCGAAGTCGCGGCCGTTGTTAATACGCTCAGCCGGGGTGGCGTTGGTGTCGTCGGGCCGCATGATGGTGCGCTGGATGTACAGGGCGTAGAAGCGGTAGCCGATGGCGTAGGTACAGATCGCGGTGACCACGAACCAGATGGTGTTGACGCTCTCGCCGCGCGCGACGGCGAGCATCCACCAGCCCAGCACGCCCAGGGCCGTGATGGCAACCCACAGGGCGATCTTCCTCGGGGTCCACTTGGTATGCGGCTGTATGCCTACGGGCACGCCCTGACGGTTGCGGATGATCAGGCGCTCCACGTCGGGGGTGTATTCGGGTGCGGCAGAGGCAGTGTGGTATCCATGCGGTTTTCTCATCGTTGAGCAGGGACGGGTGCAAGGCGGACCCGGGAGGGCCCGTACCCAGGCAGCCTAGTTCCCGCACGGGTTCGCGGACAATACCGCAGCCACCATCAGCTCGAGGGGACTCGCCGGACCCTCTCCCGCTAGCCTGGAGGTGTGCCAGAAATACTCGCCTCCGTCGTCTACGTGCTCGCCTCCGCGCCGATCCTGACCGTCTTTCTGGTGATCGGGCTCGGCACCGCCGTCGGGCAGATCCCCTTCGGGCCGATCCGCTTCGGGGCCGCGGGAGCGCTGTTCGTCGGCCTCGCCGTCGGCGCCCTGGATGCGCGCCTGGGAGAGAACCTCACCCTGCTGCGCAGCCTGGGCCTGGGCCTGTTCTGCTACACCGTCGGCATCGGTGCCGGCAACACCTTCTTCCGCAATCTGCGCCGCCAACTGCCGCTCATGGCCCTATGCGTGCTGGCGCTTGTGCTTGCCGGCGGCGCCGGGGCGGTGTATGCCCACCTGACCGGCATCAGCCCGGCCATGGACGCCGGCGCCTACGCGGGCGCCCTGACCAGCCCCGTCCTGGACTCCGCAATCGAGGCCGCCGGCACCCAGGAGCCGGCCGTCGGCTACGCGCTGGCCTACCCCGTCGGAGTCGCCGTCGCCATCCTCATCGTCGCCCTGGTCATTGGCCGTGACTGGCCGGGGCGCCGTGACCCGCGCCCCGCCTCGGCCGACGGGCTGAGCGCCACCAGCGCGTACCTGCTGCGCCGGGTCGCCCTGAACGAGCTGGAGGTCTTCCGGCGCAACCGCATCCGCATCTCCTACCTGGAGCGAGACGGCGCCACCCGCGTCGTCTCCCCCGACGAGGAGCTGCTGCCGGGAGACAAGGTGGTGATCGTGGGCGCCCCGGCCGCGCTGGAGGACGCCATCCACGAGCTCGGCACCGGCTACGACCGCTGCCTGGCCAAGGACCGCACCGTGGTCGACTACCGGCGCCTGACCGTTTCCTCCACCCGCGTGGCCGGCCGCACCATCGGCGAACTCGACATGCACGGCCGCTTCCAGGGCGTCATCACCCGCGTGCGCCGCGGCGACCTGGATCTGCTCGCCCACGACGACCTGGTGCTCGAACTCGGTGACCGAGTCCTGGCCGTGGTTCCCTCCGGCGACCTGGAGCGGGCCGCCGACTACTTCGGCGACTCCGAGAAGTCCATCTCCCAGATCGACGCCTTCTCCGTCGGAGTCGGCATGGCCCTGGGCGTACTCGCGGGGCTGGTCACCATCCCACTGCCCGGTGGCATCTCCCTGCGGTTGGGTGTGGCCGCGGGGCCGCTCGTGGTCGGCATGGTGCTGGGTCGCCTGGGGCGCACCGGCCCCTTCATCTGGCAGCTGCCGCACGCTGCCAATGCCACCATTCGCCAGCTCGGTCTACTGCTGTTCCTGGCCGCCATCGGGCTGGCCTCCGGCCAGGACTTCGCCGCCTCCGCCTTGTCCATGACGGGCTTGGCGGTGGGTGGACTGGCCGCACTGATCGTGGTGGTGGGCGCGGTGGTGCTGCTGGCGGGCTCCCGCCGGGTGGGCTTGAGCGCGCCGCGGGCCGCCGGCGGCCTGGCGGGGCTGGTGGGCCAGCCCGCGATCCTCGCCTTCGCCCTGTCAAAACGGGACGATGAGCGGGTTGAGGCCGGCTACGCCACGCTGTTCGCCCTGGCGATCGTGGTCAAAATCGTCATGGTGCAGGTGCTGGTGGCTATTTGAGTCGGGGTGTTCGCGGCCCGTCGACTTCAACACCCTGCGGGTCTCATACCGCCAGTTCCTTCAACCATTCCTCGACCGGGCGCGGCTGGAGTCCCAGGACCGTCTGGGCGCTATTGCTTTCGGAGATGGTGTTGTCGTCCTGCGCGTTGAGAGCCCGGTAAAGGTCGACTACCGGTGCCGCAGCTGGTCCGAACAGCGTCGTGATGAGTTCGCCGAAGGCCTCGGGCGTGATGGCTTCGAAGCGCACATCGCGATCCAGGTGTGAGCTGAAGGCCGCGGCCAGATCCGGTCCCCTAAGGCCCGGCCTGTGGCCAACGGCGACCGTGCCGGTGATTGAGGTATCCAGCAACAGGCGGGCGACGGCATCCGCCACGTCCAAGTGGGAGCTCCAAGCGACCGGGTATGAAGCGGGAAGCGGGTAGCGCAGGACACCATCCTGACGCACGGGGTCCAGTACAACCGGCAGGAGTAGGTTCTCAAGATAGAGGCGGGGGGCGACTACGGCCACTGAGACCCCTGAGTCGATGACTCCGTTGATTAGCTTCATGATGGGGCTGTCAGGGGCTGCCTGCAAAGGCGATCCCGGCTGGTCAACGATCTGGCCACTGGTGGAAATGACGACGCGGCCGGGGCGGACTCGGCTCACCGCATCGACAACGGCCCGGGCCTGGGCGGCGGAATCCATTGCCCCCATGGGGAGATGGACGAAAACGCCCTCGGCACCGTCATAAGCAGCTGCGAGAGAGTCGGCTGAGAGCAGGTCGACTTCTCTGGCTGCGGTGCCCGCGGGAACCGCCTTCGTGTGGCGGACCGCGGCGACTGGGGTGTGTCCGGAGGCAGCGAGAGCAGACAGGACCGGGGCGCCTTGGGCGCCCGTGGCGCCGTGAACGATGTAAGCCATGAACCCATTAGGGCATAGGATGCACTAGTTACGTCAACTGCACTATTGGGAGAGGTCGAGGACGTGAGTGAAGTCAAGGTTCCCGAGTGCGGGGTGGAGAGGTTCCTGCTCCTATTCGACGGGCCGTGGGCGACGCTGATTGTGCGTGAGTTAATGCACGGACCGCACCGTTTCGGAGAGTTGCGTGCGGGGCTGCCGGGGATCAGCGCGCACACCCTGACCAGTCGACTGCGCATGTTCGAGTCCCGTGGGATCGTGACCCGCAACGTTTATCCCGAGGTTCCACCTCGCGTGGTTTACGAGCTCACAGACTTGGGCAAGAGCGTGCGGCCGGTACTCGATGCGATGAACCAGTGGGGTCTTGACTGCCCGGCCTCGGCCTTCACTTCCCGGCGCGACTCGGCGCAGTGACCTCTTAGCCATCCGCAAGCGTAGCCAGCACCACCGCCGCGGAGCGGGCGGCCGCCTCGTCGGCGCCAATATGGAAGTCCTGGCCGGCCTCCGGGCCGCACAGGTCCGAGACTCCGCGGATCGATGCGAAGGGGAGGGCGGCGGCGTGCGCCACCTGCGCCAGGGCGGTCGATTCCATGTCCGTGCTGAGCGCCCGCGGGAAGCGCTCGCGGGTGGCTCCCACATTCGCGGCGGTGACGAAGGAGCCCCCGGAGAGCACCTGGCCCACATGAATGCGGGCGGATCCCGCAGTCGGCGTGGCGGCGTGCAGGGCACCGCGCGCGGCGCCGGCGCGTGCCACCAGAGCGGGGTCGGCGGTGAAGATGGCGGGCTGCCCCGGGGTCTGACCCGGGGCGTAGCCGAAGGCGGTGGCGTCCACGTCCGTGTAGGCCAGGTCGGTGGACGCGCATACGTCCCCAACCCCGACCTCGCGGCCCAGACCCCCGGTGGTGCCCGCGGAGACAATGACCTCCGGGGTCACCTGCGTGAGCACCGTCGCGAGTGTGCTCGCAGACGCCACCAGCCCGATGCCAGAGCGCACCAGCAGCAGCTCACGGCCACCGCCCAGGTTCAACGGCCAGGCCTCGCCGCCACCGGGCAGTTCCGGGGAGAGCACGCCCTCGCACCGCGGCAGGCGGTCCAGGAAGGGCCGGGCCTCCTCCTCCATCGCCACCACGACCACGGCGGCCACTCGGCGGCGGTTCGACTGCGGCACATGACTCGGAATCACGCTCATACCCCGAGCTTAGGCCTCCCGATCGGGCCAGTAACCCAGGCGCTGCGCGATGGGGCGAACCAACTCGACGGTCTGATGGGTGAGCACCTGGCGCGAGGTCAGCCGTAGCGGTGTGTAGCCGTGCGCGATGAGCCATTGGTCGCGATGGCGGTCGTGCTCCCAGTCGGTCCGCTGGCTGTGGAACTCGTGCCCGTCGGTCTCAATGTCCAGCCGCCCCAGTAGCAGGTCCAATTCCCCGATGGGCACCTCTACGCCCACCTCGGGGGTCGCGCCCGCCTCCTCGAGCTCAAAACGGGCAATGGTCTCCAGCAGGGAGCGGGCCCGCGGGTTGGCGCGATCCAGCAGGTCCCGCAGCTTGGCGTTGCGGTTGCCGCGCAACCTGGCGCGCAGCTGTATCTTGGTGACCAGGCCTCCCCGTAGGGCCGCATCCAGGGCGATCACTGCGTCCAGCGGTTCCGCGCACCGCATGAAGGCGATCAGCATGGTCTCTGGATCGGCGTAGGGCGAGCCGAGGGGGTCAACGTATAGGTCAGGGATGTGATGGCAGGTGGTGCGCAGCGGAGCTGCCCGCGGCGTGGTGGATACCAGCACGTGTACGTTGGGGCCGGGGCCGTTCTGAGCAGGGAGCCCCCAGGCGGCGACACCGTGGGTGCAGCCAATAAGTCCGCCCACCTGCCGGGCGACAATGACTTCCCGCTTGGTCCCCGGAAGGGCGATGACGCGCCCCGGATGCTCCTGGACTACGCCCTCCTCCACCATGCGCGTAAGCGCGCGCCGAGCGGTGCGGTTGGCGGCGAGGTAGCGCGCTCGGGCAGCGCCGTGCGCCGCCGACAGCACGAGCAGGATCTGGTCCCGCCTGTTCGCATACCCCATGGAGTGAGCATCGACTGGGCAGGTGCAGCTGACAATGCCGAGTACCCAGCCTGTGGATAACCTGTTGCGGAAAGTGGTTTATCCACAAGGTGGGTCGGCTCACGCTATTGACAGCCCGCTTAGGTCCTGTCGTGTAGGCACCGGCGCTTGCGCATGGGCCGCGCCCACTGGGTCTTGGGCCCCGTCGGGCCTTGACTTGAAGGTCAGCGGGTGTTCGCGAACTCAGAAGTGTCCATCGGTGACCAGTTTGGTGGAGATGTGCCCCAGTATCTGGAAGAAACTGGCTTAAATCGTTGCAACTACACCAACGTCGATTCGGTCATCATGCCGATGGAGGTCAAAGTGGTCACCGATGGACACTTTTCTACTGGAATCTAGTTGGCGAACACTGTCTCCCACTGGTCGCGGCGGTCCAGGAAGTTCCGCACCGCCTCCTGGGCGCCCTCCAACGAATGGTTAGCGCCCCAGCCGCACTGCACCTGGTTGGCGGCGGGAACCTCCGTCGCCTCCAGGATGTCCCGGAAGGTCGCCTCCAGTAGGGGCAGGAACTCCTCCGGCTCCAGCCCGAGCGTCAGCGCGTAGAACCCGGTCTGGCAACCCATCGGCCCCCAGTCGATGAGCCGGTCGGTGTGGTTGCGCATCAGCTCGGCGGTCAGATGCTCGATCGAGTGCACGGTCCGCATCTCCAGGTGCTCCCGGTTAGGTTGGCGCAAGCGCACATCGTATTTGATCAGCTCGTCGCCGCCCGGCAGCCGCTTGCGGTCGGCTATGCGCACGAACGGCGCCGCCACCTTGGTGTGGTCGAGGTTGAAGGACTCCACGTTCATACGATGCCTGTCCATGTCTTCACCCTAGCCGGGTTCGAGACCACAATGGCGCTATGAGCACACCTCTGGCCCGCATCGTCGCCGGTCCCGCCGCCGCCCCGACCCTTGTCCTCCTCCATGGCATCACCGGCTCCGCCGTGTCCCAGGCGGAGGCCATTGACCATTGGGTAGACCGGGGCTACCGCGTCATTGCGGCCGACGCCCGCGGCCACGGCCTGTCCCCGCGCTGGACGCTCGCTGAGCTGGCCCGCGCCGGGGAAGTGCTGGTCGATGACGTGGTCGACCTCCTTGAGGAGGTATGTCCTTCGAGGTCCGCTGCGCCGCCCCGGCCTGACGGCGAATCGGGCTCTTCACTTCCCACTGAGTCCGGTGGTGAGACGTTCACCGGGAACCAGTCGGGACCCGACGGCGCGAAATCCGGAGCCCCGGTGCTCATTGGTCACTCCATGGGGGCGGCCACCGCCATGGTCGTGGCCGCCCGCCGCCCGGAACTGGTCGCGGGGGTGGTCTTGTTGGACCCGGCCCGGTACGGCTCCCGCAGCCCGCAGGAGTTACGTGAGCGAGGTGCCGCCCGCAAGCGCGCTCTGGCGGCCGAACTCTCCGATCTGCCCGGCGCCGTGGCCCGCGCTCTGGCCGAACCGGACATACCCGATGGTGAGGCCGTCGCGGGTGTATGGGCTAGCCAGCGGGTAGACCCGGCGCTGTTGGACATCGGCGTGGTTGCGCCGCCGGTACGGTGGGAGGAGGCGATGGCGGCTTTGAAAGTGCCTACGCTCCTGGTCACCGGCGACCGCCCCGGCGCGGCCCGCGTGGGCCCCGCGGGCCTGGAGGTTCTCTCCCGCATTGCCAACCCGCACGTCGACACCGCACTGGTTCCGGGGGCGGGCCATGATGTGCGCCGTACCCGCCCCGAGGGGTTCTGGGCGGCCGTGGACCCCTGGCTGGAACAACTGCTGTGAAACCCCATTCCCGACATTTGCGCTGCGCTTCACATAGGATGCCACCACCCGGCACCGAGGCCGGCCCCCGGACCATCGGGTGCCATGAGGAGGATCCATGCCCGCGCGCACGCGCCCCGCTGCCAACCGCCCGCGTCCTCGGGTGCCCGATCGCCTTGCGCCGCTGTCTCGTAAACAGATTATCGGTCTGCTTCTGGCTCTGGTTGTATTCGTGGTGCCACTGGTCGTCGACGTGCCGGACCTGGATCCGATGGGTGAGCGGATGCTGTCCATCTTCCTGCTCGCCATCGTGCTGTGGGTCACTGAGGCGATCCCCTTGGTGGCCACCGCCGTCCTGGTGATCGGGCTGGAGGTCCTGCTCATCTCCGATCAGGCGGTCCTGCCAGTCCCGGAGGACGCCACCGCCTACTCCTCCTTCTTCGCGGCCCTGGCCAACCCCGTGATCGTCCTGTTCCTAGGCGGTTTCCTCATCGCCGACGGCTCGGAGAAGTTCCACCTGGACAAGAACCTCGCCGCCGTCCTGATCAAACCTTTTACCGGATCCGTGCGCCGCACCGTGTTGGGGCTGATGGTCATTACCGCGGTGCTGAGCATGTTCATGTCCAATACGGCCACCACCGCCACCATGTTCGCCGTGGTCATCCCGGTGCTCGGCGCACTGCCGGAGGGAAAGCCACGCACCGGCCTGGCCCTGTCGATCCCACTGGCGGCGAATGTGGGCGGCATGGGGACCCCTGTAGGCACACCCCCCAACGCCATCGCCCTGGGAGCGCTGACGGAGGCCGGTCACGCCATCAGCTTCCTGGACTGGATGCTGATGTCTATTCCGCTGATGCTGGTGATCCTGGTGGGGGCCTGGCTGCTGATCTGCGTCGTGTTCCTGCCCGGCGGGCTGGCCATCGAATTGGATATGCGGGCGGAGTGGTATACCGATCGCCGGGCTGTGATGTTCTACGTCATCGCCGGGGTAACCATCCTGGCCTGGATGACCGAGTCCCTGCACGGCCTGAGCGCCAACGTAATCGGCTTCCTGGCCATCGTCGCCATGCTGGTGACTCGGGTGATGACCGGCAAGGATCTGGCCGGGCTGTCCTGGGACGTGTTGTGGCTGGTGTCGGGAGGAATTGCGTTGGGCGACGGCGTGGGCGCCACCGGACTGGATGAGTGGATCCTCAGCCTGTTCAACTGGACCGCCATGCCGGCCCTGGCGGTGGTGGTGCTCATGGGAGTGCTCGGCCTGGCCCTGTCCAACGTCATCTCCAACTCCGCCGCCTGTAACCTGCTGGTGCCGCTGGCCATGGGATTGGCGACGGGTGTGGACGGACTGGAGCCGGTGACGATCGCCGTGGTGTTGGCCTTGGCCTGCTCGCTGGGCATGAGCCTGCCGATCTCCACCCCCCCGAATGCGATCGCCTACGCCACCGGGGAGATTGCCACCGGCGATATGGCTCGGATGGGCATGATCGTCGGCATCGCCGGAACCGTGGTTCTGGTGCTGGTAATGCCCCTGTTCTGGTCGGTTTTGGGGATGCTGTGAGTACCGCCCCCGGCACGCCCTCCATTGACGCCACGGGTACCGCCACGCCGCCGAGGCCGCTGGTGGTCGCCGTGGTTTCACCGACGTCGCTCGGCACTCAGGCGGCCCATGAAGTCGCTCCGGCGGTGCGCACCCTGGCCGAGGTGGTGCGGGTGCGCACCCTGGCCGAGCTGTTCCGGTGGGCGGACCACGGCGAGGCGGAGGCGGTGGCGGTCAATGCCGGAGAGGTCGCACCGGCCGGAGCGGCGACGGTGGCCCTGATAATTGCCACCGACGAGGTCGGCAGCCTGGACGACGTCGCCGCCGCCGTCGCCCATTATCCGGCCCTGGCCACGGCCCGGCTGGTGCTGCTTACGGAACGGGCCGAACTGCGCGATCTGGGGCGAGCGATAGACGAGGACCTGGTGCGTGAGGTTGTTGCCGTGCCTTGGACGCCCGGTGCGATCGGGGATCGGGCGCGGGCGCAGATCCGCCGTTGGATGCGTGACCACTTGCCGCAGGACGATCCTCGCCGCCGACAGGACGGCGCCTTGAACGGCCATTCTCCACTACTGGAGGCGCTCACCCGCCATTCCGATGCGCTGACCGCAGAGTTGATCGCTGCCTGTGAGCAGGTGCTGGGTCCGCGTCCCCGCCTGCGGCTGCCGGCCGGGGTGCGCCTGACCCACCAGGGTCAGGTCGTCGACAGTGTGTATGTTGTGATTGCCGGCTCGGTCGCCCTGACTCGCGACACCCCAGTCGGTGAGGTCACCCTCCACCACGCCACCACTGGCCGCATCATCGGTCTGGTGTCCCTGGCCAGCCATGGCCGCGCCTTTGTGACTGCCACCACGACCACGGATGTGGAACTGATCCTGCTGTCGATTGAGCAAATGGACCGGGCGCTGCGGGAGAACCCGGTCACCGAGCAGGTGCTGGCCGCCCTGATCATCCGATCCCTGACCAAGCGCTTGGCCCGTTCTGAGATCCTGCAGGTGGAGAAGATCGAGTTGGCGGCGGCCCTGGATGCGGAACGCATTCAGGTGCAGGAGGCGCTGACCGAATTGGAGCAGGCCCGTCTGGAGTTGCTGGCCCAGGAGCGTTTCGCCACCCTTGGTGAGCTGGCCGCCGGTATTGCCCACGAGTTGAACAACCCCGTGGCTGCGCTCGAACGCTCCGGGGACCATCTGCGTGAGGATCTGGCGGCGGTGCTCGCCACTCATCCCGACGGCGGGACGATCAGCCGGGTGGCGGCAGCGGCACGCACCCGGCCGGCCGCCTCCACGCGCGCCGAGCGCGCCGCCCGCAAGCGGTTGGAACAAATCCTCGGGGATCGGGAACTGGCCCGGCGGCTCGTGGCCGCGGGCTTCGACGACGACGCCGATCCGGACACGATCCGCGCGTTGGCCGCCGACTCCGGGCGCCTGGCGACCGTTGAGGGGGCGGCATCCATCGGTCGTTCCGAACGCAATATGCGATTGGCCACCGACCGTATCAGTGGGCTGGTCGCCAGCCTGTCCACCTATGTGCGCCCCGACGGCGAGGATATGATCGACCTCGACCTGCGGGAGGTCGTTGAGGATGCCCTGCGTCTGACCGCCCACCGCCTGGAGGCAGTGGCCGTGGAGGTGGAGCGGGACTACCCGGCGGAGCCGGGGGCCATCCCACCTGTTCCCGGCCACGCGGGCGAACTGGTGCAGGTGTGGACCAATATCCTATCCAACGCCGCCGACGCCCTGGCCGCGCAGGCGAAGGAGGCTGCGGATGCCGGTACAACGCCGCCCCGGCCCCGAGTCATGGTGCGGATCACCCCGGTTATGGGTGGAGTACGAGTGCGGGTGGAGGACAACGGCCCGGGCATCGCTGCGGATATCCTGCCGCGCATCTTCGAGCCGCGTTTCACCACTAAACACGGTCAGGTGCGCTTCGGGCTGGGTCTGGGCATGGGACTGGCCAAGAGCGTGGTGGACGCCCACGACGGTTCTATCGCGGTGGACTCCGAGCCCGGGCGCACCCGCGTTACCGTGGTGCTGCCCACCGGCGCGGTGGCTGCGGATCCGGCCCCGTTCGACGAGTCGGCGGGGCGAGCACATAAGGATCCGCACCAGCCGTCCAGCGGGAAATCGGTCAAGAAGTCGCGAAAGCGGCCGCATAAGCGGTCGCGGTCATCGAAGGAGAAGTCATGAAACTCGCCATCCTGGTTGTTGAGGACGAGCCGGAGGTCCGCGATGCCGTCGTCGGCGACCTGAGCAGCTTTTCCGACGTCGTCCGCATTGAGCCGGCCGAGGACGTCGCCGACGCCTGGGAGGCCGTCGCCGACATTGATGAAGACGGCGATCTGCTCGCGCTGGTGCTGGCCGATCACCGTATGCCGGGCCGCACCGGCGTCGACATGCTGGTGGACATGAACACTGAGGCGCGCACGGCTGCCGCGCGGAAGGTGCTGGTGACCGGTCAGGCGGACCAGGCCGACACGATCCGTGCCGTCAATGACGCCGGCCTGGATCACTACATTGCCAAACCGTGGGATCCTGCTCGACTTCAGCAGACCGTACGCGACCAGCTGACCGATTTCGTGCTCGAGGTCGGCGTCGATCCGCTGCCGCATCTGCGGGCCCTGGACCGGGTGCGTGCCATGGAGGCGCTGCGCTGAGCGGAGGTCGGTCCGGCCCGGCGGCCCTTGGGAGGGGCGGGGCGGACCGGCGTCAGCAATGGTGAGTGCGATTATCCCGGGTGGGGGAGCGGCAGCAATGCCGGTGTGACCCGCAGGACCGGCCCGCCGTGTCTGGACGGTGCGGACCGCGTGCAAGGATGAGCTTATGAGTGACGCACGTGAGGCGGCGGCAGGCCGCTCCCAGGGCGAATCGATTGCCCTTGTAATCGCCGTACTCGTGATCGGCTGCGCGGGTCTGTACTATGTCCGGTCCCTGTTCGGGCCGGCATTCTTCGCCCTGACGCTGGTGATCACGGTGCGGCCCCTGGTCAGCTGGGCGACCCGGCACCACGTGCCGCGGCCGGTGTCCGCCGTGGTCGCCATCTTCATCATCTTCACCTTCGTCATCGGGCTGTTCGGCGCCCTGGGTGTGGCTGTGGCGCAACTGATCGAGACCCTGCCGAACTACTCCGCGAAGTTCGCCTCCATTTGGGACAACTTGCGTTCTCTGCTGGAGCGCGCAGGCGTGGACGAGACGGCTCTGGTCGATCAGGTCTCGCGGTCCATGAACACCGACCGGATCGTTTCGGTGGCCCAGTCGCTGCTCGGACAGTTGTCGAATGTGGGCACGGTGCTGAGTGTGATGGGACTGGCGGTTGTGTTCTTGATGTTCGACACTTCCCGCATTGAGGCGCGTTCGCGTGCCCTGAGCCGCCTGCGTCCGGGCGTGGCCTCCGCCCTGAACGGCTTCGCCGCGTCGGTGCGCTCCTACTGGCTGGTGTCGACCGTTTTCGGTCTGATCGTCGCGGTGCTGGATGTGATCGCCCTGTGGTTCCTGGACGTGCCGATGGCAGTGACCTGGGGTGTGGTCTCCTTCATCACCAACTACATCCCCAATATCGGCTTCGTGCTCGGCGTGATTCCGCCGGCCCTGATCGGGTTGGTGGACTCCGGGCCGTGGACGGCGCTGTGGGTGATCGTGGCCTACAGTGCGTTGAACTTCGTCATCCAATCGCTCATCCAGCCGAAGTTCACCGGTGATGCGGTGGGTCTGAACACGACGACGACCTTCATGTCCCTGCTGTTCTGGAGCCAGATCATTGGGGGGCTGGGCACGATCCTGGCTGTGCCGCTGACACTGTTCTTCAAGTCGCTGCTGGTGGACTCCGACTCTCGCTCGCGGTGGTTGAACGTGTTCCTGTCCGCCGGGGATACGGATGTGGACGATGCCGGCTCGGAGCCGGTGGATGCTGGCCAGGAGCCTGGCGATGGCGAGGTCGAGCCGGATGATGGTGCCGGGGAGACGGACGACGAGGGCGCCGGAGGAACGGACGACGCTGCCGGGGAGATGGAGGAGGACGACGCCGAGGCGGTGGCGGAGGCGGCCGCCCGCTCGTAATTCCCATGGTTTTCTCAGGTGCAGCGGGGTGGCTTTTCAGATGAGCAGGGTTATATGGGTCTTGCCGCTGGACGAGGCGGACCGCGAGGGTTGGGGAACCCGGTGACCGGTTCGGCTCGAGTTCGCCCCGGGTATTAGGGAGCCTGGGTCGGACGTTCTGGCGAAGGAGGGCGCTCCCCCGGATGTGGGAACCCGGGTGCGGAGCCCCTCACTGACGAAGGCCCTCGGGCCGGGTATGAGCCCGGCCCGAGGGCCTCGCCATATGGTGTCGACGGGCTGTCGGCGCCCCTGGGCACGCCAGCGCAGTGGCGACTGGGTGCCGGGTCTTGCGCCGGGTGGGCCGGCTGCCGGGTGAGTCATGCGCTCGGGCCGCGACTGCGCCGCTGTACGTCCGAAACTCTTCATCGGGGTCTGGCGGATCGGGCGGGGCCTCGCCCGCGGCGACCGTGTTCTCACCGCCTCCATCGCTCACCCTCAGGTCACCCGTGCGGTGGAACGGGCCTGGTCTCAGCATTCAGGACCATCCGGACGATGCGTAACCCTGGAGAATCTCCACCTTAAGTCTGATAAGACTCAGTCCTTGAGCCGATGGTGTAGCACCAGGGCCGGTGGGTACACTTATTCCTGTCAGCGACGACGACCGGTGCGGAGCCCACAGCATCGGCAGCACTCACACCCGATCTGAAAGAAATGCCCGAATGGAAGTCAGGTTCATCTCCACTCACTCCGAGTTGTTTTCGATCAAGGGGGTTTTGTCATGTCTATTGTCCTGACTGGTGTGTGCCAGGCTTATTCGGGTTTTGAGTTGCGTGATGTGTCTTTTGAGGTTTCTGCCGGTGAGATTGTTGGTTTCCTGGGGCCTAATGGGTCGGGGAAGTCCACCACGTTGCGTATTTTGCTGGGGTTGGAGCGCCCGGCTCGGGGCACGGCTCTTATTGAGGGTGCTCCTTATGCGAGGTTGTCTGAGCCGATGCGTACTGTCGGTTCTATTCTTGATGCCCAGTGGATCGCTGGGGGTCAGACGGTGACGCAGTATCTGACCTGGTTGGCCATCGCGGGGGGCTTGGATCGTTCGCGTATTCCTGTGCTGTTGGAGCAGGTGGACCTGGCTTACGCTGCTAAACGGCGTGTTTCGCGGTTGTCTTTGGGTATGCGTCAGCGTCTGGGTCTGGCTGGGGCGTTGCTGGGTGATCCGCGCTACCTTGTGCTGGATGAGCCGCTCAACGGGCTGGATCCTGAGGGTATCCGCTGGTTCCGTGACCTGCTGCGGCAGTTGCGGGACCAGGGTCGGGGTATTTTGTTGTCTTCTCATATCTTGTCCGAGGTCTCTGCGGTGGCTGATCGCGTGGTCATGATCTCTGATGGGCGTGTCACCGGTAGTGGCAGTCTGAGTGACTTTGAGGCCGAGGGCAGCCTGGAAGACGCTTTCTTCAAGCATCTGGCCCCCAAGGATCGGTGATGGTGATGCGACTGCTTATCAGCGAGTTCTACAAGCTCTTCATCTACCGGTGGCCTGCCCTGCTGCTGGCCGGGGCGTTGGTCGTCTGCGCCCTGCTGGATGTCTACCTGGCCCTGGTGTATTCCTCCTCGGCCGGCTCCTATGTGAGCACGGCACTGAGTTTCAATGAGCTGGTTTGTCGTCTGGCGTGGTTCACCCTGCCGGTGGTGGTGCTGGCCGGTGACGTGCGTGAGGGCATGCTGGCCAGCATCGTTCTGGTCCGTCCGCGTCCGCGTGCGATCCTGGCCGCCAAGCTCGTCTCCTGTCTTGTTGCCGCTCAGGTCAGCGCCCTGGGGTCACTGGCCCTGATCGGCGCCCTGATGCCGTTGGGTGGGTGGCCCGACGCCGCGGCCGCCCTGGCCGCCGCCGCCCCGATGGCCGCTCGCTTGCTGGTGCTGCCCCCGTTGGCGGTGTGCTTCGGTTTTGGCGTCGCCGTCCTGGCCAATTTGAGGTCGCTGGCGTGGGTGGCGACGGGACTGGTCCTGTGGAGCCAGGTGATCGAGAAGCTGCTGTTCACCGTTGTGGGCAACCTGGTGCCTGCTACTGTCGGGGCGGTCCTGGCCCCGTATTCCGTCGCTGTGATGTGGATGTACGGCGGCTGGGGCGAGATGGGCCTGCCTGCCTTTGACACCTGGGGCTTTGTGCCGCTGGCGGGCCTGGCCGCCCTCACCTGTGCGGCCGCCACCGTCCTGCTGATGCGTACCGCCGACCCGGCCGGACGGCCCTGGGGCCTGCACACCGTCGCCCTGAGCACTCAGACCGCACCCGCTCTGAGCGCCACCCCGCCCACGACCGCCTCCGCGCCTACCGCCACGGCCGCAGCAGCCCCGACGCGCCCGGCGCCGGCCCCGAGGCGCGCGGCAGCGGCTGGCGGTGGCGCCCGCTCCCACCTGGCGGGAGGACCTGCCCCCACCACTGGTGCCAGGTCCCGCAGGGGTGTGCTGGCCGATGTCCTGGCCTGGCTTAGGGCTAGTATGAGCGCCCACGGCGCGCTGCGGCGCACACTGCTGCTGACGGTGATCACCGCTGTTGCCAACGCTGCCATCGCCGTCGGCCTGGTGATCATCTTCGAGATCTCCGTGACCTCCTCCGGTGCCTTCAGTGACACCGAGTCCGCGGTCGTGGCCGTCAGCGGCGGCTGGGGCATGCTCTGCCTGCCGCTTACCGTCCTGACCGGCTCGTGGACCTACCTGCGTCTGATCCAGACCCGTGAGCTGGCCCTGGTATACACGGCTCTTCCGCGTCGCGGCGCCGTCATCACCGCCAGCGCAGCCCACGCCGGCCTCCAGGCGGCGGTGGTGAGCCTGGTGTCCATCGCGGCGGGTCTTGCCGTCCTGGCCGCCTTCACCAGCACCAGCGCCGTCCTGGCCACCGCCGGCCTGACCCGGATGCTGGTGGCCGCCCCGATGGGCGCCGTCCTCGCCCAGCTCAGCGTCATCGGGGCCGCCGTCCTGATCCGCCGGCCCATCCCCGCCCTGGCCGGCGTGGCCGGCTGGCTCCTGCTGGCCGAGCCCCTCCTCCAGAGCAGCAGCCCGGTCCTGGAACAGGTAGTCGGCAGACGCACCATCAGCGCCCTGGTCAACAACCTCCTGACACCCAACTCCACCACCGACCAGGCCCTGAGCACCACCTCAGCCCTCATGTGGCTCATCGCGCTCGCCGCCCTCCTGCTCACCACAGCCATCATCGTCGAACAACGACGCCCAGGAGTCATCGGAAACTAACCAACACACACCACCCACCCAGAGGTGGCCCGAGCCGACAAACCCTCACCGGCCCGGGCCACCCCCTTCTATGCCCAAACACCCAGCATCAACCCATACACCTCCCGCGATATGAACACTGGGTGCCCGCCAGGGGTGGACCGTCTTGAACGCTCTACAGACGGTTCAAGCGGAGAATTCCGATCCACACGCTCTGATCCGATCCGAGTAAGGAGTCGGCACCCGACCGGCTTGGTCGGGAGTGTGGCGGGCCGAGGCGTCTGCTACGCCGGTTGGACCGCTGTCCCCCGGTTGGATCCCCGTTCCCTCGTTGGACCGCCGTAACCGGCGGCTACGGCGGTCCAACGGGGCATGGGCGGTCCAACCAGGGTGCAAGCAGCCCCACTGGGCATCGGTCAGGTCATGACGGGCACAGACATCTACACTCAACAGCCGAGGTCTTAGGCGGTGCCACGCTCTGTTCTCACACCACCCGTGATACCCCGAAGGCCTCACCCCATCCCACACAGCACGCCGACCACCCCACCCACTTACACAACGCGACCTAGTCCGTCAGGGTCACGGGCACGCTGATGCCCTCAACGTCGGCGGCGGCGATGCACTCGTGGATGACGTGTGCGATCCGGCGCAGGTACGGCAGATCCGCGCGTTCAACCGGCATGGTTGCCGAGATGGCCAGCACCGGCACCCCGGCGACGGCGAGCGGCACGCCCACGCAGGCCAGGCTTGGACGGTCCTCCCCGATGTCAATGGCGTAGCCGTGGGAGCGCACCCGCTGCATCTCCTCAGCCAGTCTCCCGGGCAACTGTGCGGACGCCTCGGCGACCAGGCTCACCCAGGTCTCCACCTCCGCGGCCGACGGCCGGCGGGCGCCGAGAATGGCGCGTCCCATGGCCGTCGTCGCCACCGGGGCGCTCTGCCCGATGCGCGACCAGACCCGCACCGGACGATCCGGCTCCACCTTGTCCAGGTACACGACATCGCGCTCGTGCAGCCGCCCCAGGTGCACCAGTTCATGGGTGCGCTCGCAGATCGCCAGCAGCACCGGGTGCAGCATGGAGGCGGCCTGGTTCGCGCTCGTCCACCAGGTGGCCATGCGGCCGGTCATGGGACCCAGCCGGTACTTTCCGGAGTCTTCCTGCTCCACCCAGCGGCGCTGCCTGAGCGTGGCCAGGATGTGGTGCAGGCTCGACTTGTTGATGCCGGTGTCGACGGCGAGCCTACTCAGGGATACGCCCTCGGAGTCCACGTTGAGCAGGTGCTCCACCACCGCAAGCGCCTTATCCACCGAGGCGATCGTCACCGGTTTGCGCCCGGTCCGGACGGGCTTCGGATCTGATGCGGACATGGCGCTTCTCCAACGGTTCGACGGCCGAGTGCGCGGTTCAACGCAACAAGACGCCCCCAGCCTACCGGCCGTGAGGGGCCGACGGCGCTGAGCGTACGCGATTCAGGGCTGCTTGCCGATGTAGGCGAGGATGCCGCCGTCGACGTACAGGACCTGCCCGTTGACGAAGTCGGAGGCTGCCGAGGCGAGGAAGACGGCCGGGCCGGCCAGGTCCGCCGGCTCGCCCCAGCGGGCGGCGGGGGTGCGGGCGACGATGAACTGGTCGAAGGGGTGGCGGGCGCCGTCCTCCTGGCGTTCGCGCAGTGGGGCGGTCTGTGGCGTGGCGATGTAGCCCGGGCCGATGCCGTTGCACTGAATGTTGTACTGCCCGTACTCGGAGGCGATGTTGCGGGTCAGCATCTTCAACCCGCCCTTGGCGGCGGCGTAGGCGGATACGGTTTCGCGGCCGAGTTCGGACATCATGGAGCAGATGTTGATGATCTTGCCCCCGCCCCGCTCGATCATCGTCGGGAGGACCGCCTTGGCCATGATGAACGGGCCGGTGAGGTCGATGTCCACCACCTCCCGGAACTCGGCGGCGCTCATCTGCGTCATCGGGATGCGCCTGATGATGCCGGCATTGTTGACCAGGACGTCGATCGGGGCGACCTCGGACGCGATATGCGCGACGGCGTCGGCGACGGCGGCCTCATCGGTGACGTCGAAGACGTAGCCGTGGGCGTCAATCCTCTTCGCCCCATATGCCGCCAGGCCGCGGTCCACCGACCCCTGGGAGCGGGCGTTGAAGACGATGCTCGCTCCCGCCTCGGCCAGCGCCTCGGCAATGGCGAAGCCGATGCCGTAGACCCCGCCGGTCACCAGGGCGGTGCGGCCCTTGAGACTGAACATCGATTCAGACATGACAGGCTCCTCTCCCTCACTCATCTAAGCGCGTCAGAGGATCTCGGTCACCGGGTGGGCGTCCATGTCGTCGAAGAACTGGTTCTCACCGGCCATTGCCCACACGAAAGTGTAGGCGGCGGTGCCGACCCCGCAGTGCAGTGACCAGGACGGCGAGATGACGGCCTGCCGGTCGGCGACCACCAGGTGGCGGGTGCGCTGCGGCTCGCCCATGATGTGGAAGACGCGTGCGTCCGGGGGAACGTCGAAGTACAGGTAGCACTCGGTGCGGCGATCATGGGTGTGGGCCGGCATGGTGTTCCACATGGACCCCTCGTGCAGCCGGGTGAAGCCCATGACCACCTGGCAGGAGCGGATGCCGCCCTCGTGGATGTACTGGGTCAGCGTGCGGCGGTTGGAGGTGCTCTGGTCGCCGAGTTCGCGCACCGTGCCGTCGCCGGGGAGCGCCAGCGTGGTCGGGTAGTCCGCGTGGGCGGGAGCTGAGAACAGGTAGAACTGTGCGCCGCGGTCCTGATCGGGGCGGGCATCGGAGAAGACGACGTCGTGGGCGCCGCGTCCGATGTAAAGGCAGGCGGTCGGCGGCATCTGGTAGGCGGTCCCGTCCACGGTGACGACGCCGTCGCCGCCCACGTTCAGTACGCCCATCTCGCGCCGCTGCAGGAAGAAGTCCGAGCGCAGCTCTTCGAAGACGGGCAGGGTCAGGGTGCGGCCGGCGGGCTCGGCACCGCCCAGAACGATCCGATCCTGGTGGGTGTAGACGGCCGTCACCTCACCGGGTACGAATACCTTCTCAACCAGGTAGCGGTCGCGCAGATCCCGGGTGTCGAATCCGGGGATCTGCTCGGGGTTGGTGGCGTAGCGCTGTTCCATGGCGTCTGGCTCCTTCAATGCGATAACGGTTGCTCGGGTCAATGGCGGTGATGCGCCTGTGGTCGGGCCTGAGGTCGGTCTGGGTCAAGTCTGGGTCAGGTCTGGGTTAGGTCTGATTCAGGTGTAGTTCGGATTGAATTCCGTCAGTAGTAGGTGCGCAGGTACTCGGCCAGGCACAGGATCGCCATGGCCTGGCCATAGGGCATCGAGGTGCGCGGGATGTCCCGGTAGAACTGGAGGGAGTCGCCCATCCCGGTGCCGAAGGAGACCTGCATGAGTTCGCCGTCGTCGTTGATGTTGTCCACGATCGCGCGGACGGCGCGCTCCGCGATCGGCGCGTAGTCGGCGCGGTCGAGGTGACCGAGCCGCACGGCCTTGAGGATGCCGTAGGCGAAGCCGGCGGTTGCGGATGCCTCCAGGTAGGAGTCGGGGTCATCCAGTAGCGTGTGCCATAGGCCCGACTCGTCCTGCAGGGGGGCGAGTGCGGCTACCTGGCGCTGAAGTGTTTCAAGGAGGAGCCTGCGCACGGGGTGGTGGGCGGGCCAGTCGACCAGCTGCAGGAAGTCCGGTACCACCATGGTGATCCAGGAGTTGCCTCGCGCCCAGCGGGCCTCGGCGAAGTTGTGGCCGCCGGCGAAGGTCCAGCCGTGGAACCACAGTCCGGTGCGCCGGTCGGTGAGGTAGTTGATGTGGGTCAGGAACTGGAAGGTCGCCTCCCGGACGTACTGCGGGCGGCCCAGGAGCAGGCCGATGCGGGTCAGGGGCAGCACCGTCATCATGAGGGTGTCGTCCCACAGCTGGTGGTGGTTCTCCTCGGCCAGGGTCATGTGCTGCATGCCGCCGTGCGGGGTGCGCGGCATCTGGCGCATGGCCCACTCGGCCCACGACTCCAGCCACGGCAGGTAGGAGCGGCGCCCCGTCAGCTCGTAGAGGTTGGCCAGGGTGAGGAAGGGGGCCATGGTGTTGACGTTCTTGGTGGTGCCCTCGGCGAGCCGACCCTCGAACCAATGAGTGATGATGTCGAGCATGCGGGCCTCGCCCGTCTGCTCGTAGTACTGCCACATGCCGTACAGGCCGATGCCGTGAGTCCATTCCCAGCCGGTTGCCCAGCCCTTGGTGTCGATCACGCGGCCGTCGTCGAGCCGCAGCAGGAACTCACCGGTGGGGTCCTCGATACTGATGAGGTTGTCGGTCAGGCGCCCGATGAGTTCGTGGAGTTCGGGGCGGGAGATGAATCGCTCCGGTGCCCGCAGCAGCTTCGATTGTTTGACTGGCCAGATCTTCTGTGCCATGGGTGTGCTCCTCAGTTTGTGGTTTCAAGTTCGGCGAGTGTGCGTCCACGGGTCTCGGCGGTCAGCGCCGTCGCCACCGCTGAGATCAGGCAGATGGCGAAGGTGGTGGCACCGATCACCAGGGGGACGTTGGCTGTTCCCGGAGGGGCGATTGAGGTGAACAGGGTGGGGAAGAAGGAGGCGAGCATGAGTCCGATGTTCTGGGTGACGGCGAAGCCGGTCACCCGGATGCGCATGGGGAACTGTTCCTGGAAGAAGGTGGCGAAGGTGGCGTTCCACATCTGGAAGCAGATGCCCTGCACGATGATCACCATGACGAACACCATCGTCAGGTTGCGGGACTGAACGGCCACCAGGTACAGGCCGGACAGGGCGCCGCCGGCCAGCGTGCCGGCGATCATGAAGGTCTTGCGGCCGATCCGGTCAGACAGGGCGCCGAAGACCGGGATGGTGCACACGGCCACGATGTTCGCGATCAGGGTCACCCACAGCATGTCCGAGCTGGTGAAACCGATGCCGTAGGCGTCGTTGGTGCCGTAGGAGACACCGAATACGAGTGTGGTCATGCCGATGACATTGGTGAAGATGATCAGGATGCAACGCAGAGTCAGCAGCGGGTAGCGGGTGACCAGCTCAATGACGGGGAAGCGTTCACGCACCGAGCGGTTCTCATCGCGGCTGAGCAGGTAGGCGGGGGGCTCCTGCACGTGTTTACGGATGAGGTAGCCGGCCAGGATCACCACGGCGCTGAGCAGGAAGGGGATGCGCCAGCCCCAGGCGGTGAAGGTCTCATCGCCCAGCAGCGCCGCCAGGGGCAGCATGACGCCGGTTGCGAGTATGGAGCCGAACTGGGTGCCCTGAAGGCTGAAGGAGGCGAAGAAGCCGCGTTTCTCATCCGGGGTGTGCTCGACGATCATGGCACTGGCACCGCCCAACTCGCCGGCGACGGCGAATCCCTGCACCAGCCGCAGGCAGACCAGGAGTGCGGGGGACAGGAGCCCGATCTGCTGATAGGTGGGCAGCATTCCGACTATCAGGGTGGACAAGCCCATGAGCAGCATGGCCCACACCAGCACTCGCTTGCGCCCGTGACGGTCGCCCAGGGCGCCGAGCACGATCGCGCCGACGGGGCGGGCCACGTAGCCGACCGCGTAGGTGGCCAGCGAGGCGATGAGTGCGGCGCTCGCATTCCCCTCGGGGAAGAAGACCGCGGGGAACACCAGCGCCGCGGCCTGGGAGTATAGGGCGAAGTCGTAGTACTCCAGTGCGCTCCCGATCCAGCCGCTCATTGCGGCCCGGCGCGTGTTGACGCGGACTTCCTCGTCGTGCGCGGCGGAGGTGCCCGCCGCGGATTCATGGGTGCCAGGTGACCCAGGTGCAAGCGCCATTGCTCGCCCCTTCCGTCAGTCATTCGGTTGTTTCATATGGTGAATCGCGTGTATCACCACTTCAACTGTAATAGCCGGTCATGGCCCGGGTCAATCATCAGTTTCGACCTCAGCCCTCGGCCCGGCCTTGGCGCCAGTAGCCCATGAAGGCCACTGCGCGGCGGTCCAGGCCCCGCTCGGAGACCAGGTGGCGGCGCAGGTTGCACACGGCACTGGCCTCCCCGGCCAGCCATGCGTACACGTCCGCCCGCTTGAGCGCGGCCCCGCCGCGTGCGGTGCGCGGCACCTCCCACAGCAGCTCCCGGTCGACGTCGATCTCCTCGACCTCCTGCGGCTCTCCCTCCGGAATGAGTTCGGTCGCCGCCCGTCTCACGCCCGCCGCGAGCGGCTGCCCGTGCGCGGCCCCGTCGCGTGCGAGTGCTCGTACCTCAAGGCCGGGGTGTGCGGGCAGGTAGGCGGCATCGGCCGCCGTGGGCAGTTCGACGACGGCGATACCCCGTGCCGTCTTCGGTAGGTCCTCCAGGATTCTGGCGATCGCCGGGGCGGCCGTCTCATCACCGCCGATCAGGAACCGGCCGGTTATGGCCGGGGGCACGAAGTCCACCCCGCCGGGCGGCGTGCCGTCCGGTTGCGCACTCAGCCAGGCGCGTGAGGGCCCCAGCAGCACCGCCGACGTGCCCGGGCGGGCGGCCTCCAGCCATTGGGCGGCCGGGCCCAGCGGCGCATGCACCACCATGTCCACGTCGACCTCGGCCCCGGCGGTTCCCGCCCGCCGGACCTCTGACCGCGCAGGCGGCGTCCCGGCCCCACCCGCTCCGGCTACGCCCAGCACTTCCCCGGCGCGAACCGCGCGCGTGGTATAGGTGCGAATCGGTGGGCGCCGAGCGGCCGGCAGGGCCCGCCAGGCCCCATACCAGTCCGTGCCCGTGGGCAGATGCGCATAGCCGCCGTCCGCGGCCGGCAGCACCAGCTTGATCCGCTGATCCCAGCCCGGATCGGCGAAGTCTCCCAGCTCCTCCCCGATGAAGGTCACCCGCCGCAGATGCGGCGTGAGATCCGCGACCCGTGCCACCCGCACCGGGAAGAACCGGAACGCAGACGCCCCCGCCGCGGCGCTCACGACGCCGCCCCCGTATCCGCCGCGACCACATGGTGGCGCCCCTTGGGCAGCACCAGCGGCGTGGCCGACACCGGATCGGTGATCACCTCGGCTTCGAGGCCGAACACCTCCCGCATCAGGGACGGGCTGACCACCTGCCCGGGTGCGCCCGCGGCCACCACCTGCCCCTGACGCATGGCGATGACGTGATCGGCGTAGCGGGCGGCCAGGTTGATGTCGTGCAGCACCATGACGATGGTGGTGCCGCGCTCGCGGTTCAGGTCCGTGAGCAGATCCAGGACCTCCACCTGATGGGTCAGGTCCAGGAAGGTGGTGGGCTCGTCCAGCAGTAGCACGTCGGTGCGCTGCGCCAGTGCCATGGCGATCCACACCCGCTGGCGTTGTCCGCCCGAAAGCTCGTCCACGCTCCGGTCGGCCAGTTGGGCGGTGCGGGTGGCCACCAGCGCCTCCTCCACGATGCGCCGGTCCGCGGCGGAGGTGGAGCGGAACAGTCCCTGATGCGGGTGGCGGGCGCGGCCCACCAGATCGGCGACGACGATACCCTCCGGCGCGATCGGCTGCTGCGGCAGCAGCCCGAGCCGGGTGGCCAGGCGCTTGGTCGGGATCGTGGCGACGTCCCGGCCGTCCAGCAGCACCGACCCGGAGGTCGGCGCCAGTATCCGCGCCATGGTCTTCAGCAGTGTCGACTTTCCGCAGGCGTTCGCCCCCACGATCACCGTGATCGCACCCGTGGGCATGGTGATATCGACGCCGTCGACGACGGTGCGCCGCCCGTACCCGGACCGCAGTTCCTGGGTATTGAGGTTGCGGGGGACGGCGCGTCCGGACGCTTGTGCGCCGGGCGGCCCGACCGTACGGGCCGGTTCGGTTCGTTGTGAGGGCGGCGGGCTAGTGGTGGCCGCAGGCGCCGCACCGGCTGCCGCATCGGCCCGAGATGTGGTGGGACTCATGCGGAGGCTCCCTTCCGGTTGAGGCGGACGAGTTGAAGCAGCAGGTAGGGGGCGCCGACGATCCCGGTAACCACCCCGACCGGCAGCGCCGTGGGGAACAAGTACTGACCGGCCAGATCCGCACCGAGCACGATCGCGGCCCCCATCAGTGCCGACGGCGCCAGTAGGGCCCGGTCGGTGCGCCCCACCAGGCGGGCGGTGATGGGCCCGGCCAGGAAGGCGACGAAGGCGATCGGCCCGGTGGCGGCCGTGGCGAAGGCCGCCAGCGCCACCGTGGATAACAGCAGCAGCAGTCGGGTGCGGGCCACGGGCACCCCCAGGCCGGTGGCTGTCTCCTCCCCCAGTGACAGCGCGGTCAGGTTCCGGCCCGAAGCCAGCAGCGCTCCGCCGAGCACCGCGACGGCGCCGCCCAGCAGCGGCACCTGCACCCAGCTCGCGTCCCCCAGCGATCCCGAAAGCCAGCGCATGGCGTCGGTGACGGAGTAGATCGACGCCTTGAGCTGCAAGTAGGAGATCACGGAGGAGAACATGGCCGAGACGCCGATACCGATCAGGATCAGGCGCCCGCCCTGCGTACTGCCCGACCCGGACAGCAGGTAGATGACCAGGGCCGTGCCCAGTCCGCACACCAGCGCCAGCAGGTTCACCCGCATACCGGACCAGCCCAGCACCAGGATCGCGAACACCGCCGCCATGGATGCGCCGGAGGTGATGCCGATAACGTCCGGGCTGGCCAGCTGATTACGCAGCATTGTCTGCGAGGTCCGGCCCGCCATGCCGAAAGCCAGACCCGCCAGCAGCCCCAGTAGGGCGCGGGGCAGGCGCAGCTGCCCGACGGCGAAGGAGGCTCCGGGCACGTCTCGGCCTGCGATCACGGCTATCACCTCGGCGGGGGAGTACCAGGTGGAGCCGGACAGCACCATCACCCACCACAGGCCGACTACGAGAACCGCCAGTGCCGCCGTGACGGCCAGGTAGCGGCGTCGCCGACGACGTCGGCCCGGTACGGTGAACCCGGGCTGCGGATTCGGCGTGGCGCGGACCTGCCCGGTGAGGCCGGTTGCGCAGTCGGGTTCGGACGGCGTGTAGACGGGGGCGCTCACAGTTCACGCACCTTCGCGCCGCGGGCAATGGCGATGAGTACCGGGGCGCCCACGAAGGCGGTAACCACCCCCACACTCACCTCGCCGGGACGGGCGATCACCCGCCCCAGCACGTCCGCGAAGGTCAGCAGCGCCGCCCCGCCCAGAGCCGAAAGCGGCAGCAGCAGGCGGTTGTCCGGCCCCACCAGCATGCGCACGGCATGCGGCACCATCAATCCGACGAAGCCGATCGGGCCGGCCAGCGCCGTCGTCGTCGCGCAGGCGATCACGCCCGCGGCCGCCGCCAGCAGACGGGTGCGCCCCACCTTCACCCCCAGCCCCACGGCCATCTCCTCACCCAGCGCCAGGGAGTTCAGCGGCCTGGCCACCGCGGCCGCCAGCAGGGCGGCAACCAGCAGAAACGGGGCGACGGTAACCAGGGACGCCCAGGTGCCCCGGCCGAGCGAACCGACCTGCCAGAAGCGGAAG
Source organism: Actinomyces sp. (assembly GCF_030530635.1). Lineage (GTDB taxonomy): Bacteria > Actinomycetota > Actinomycetes > Actinomycetales > Actinomycetaceae > Actinomyces. Next base: position 3,926 of record NZ_JAUMUL010000042.1, on the reverse strand, counting down.
TCGGTCAGGCCCTCCGCACGCGGCAGCATGATCGCGCTGATCAGTGATGACAGGGCGGCGCTCGTGGCCACCCCCGCCAGCGCCAGCTTGACCGGTGTGGTGCCGCCGGGGCCGAGCGAGCCGATCGCGTAGACGACGACGGCGGTCAGGGACGCCCCGGCCATCGCCACCCACAGGTACTCCCACAGGGAGGAGATGTGCACGAAGGCGATGGCGGCGACGATCGCCATGGACGCGCCGGTGTTCACGCCGAGAATGCCGGGATCGGCGATCGGGTTGCGGGTGATCGCCTGCATGAGTGCGCCGGACAGCCCCAGCGCCGCCCCCGCGGTCACGGCGGTGGCCGTGCGCGGAATCCGTTCGGCCACCGCCAGTGCGCCGAGTTCACCACCGCGCCCGGCCAGCCCATCCAGGATCTCCCCGACGCCGACCACGCGCGCACCGAAGGCGATCGAGGCCACGATGGCGAGGCCGAGCAGGATGATGACGATGCCCAGTGCGAGCAGCGGTCGGCGGATACGGGGCGGCCGGCTGGTAGCCGAAGCGGCGGAGTCGAGAGTGTTGGCCGGTGCGCCGCCCGGGGGCCCGGGCGGCACGCCGGCGCCGTGCGTTGTCACGGGCGGAGGCTCAGCCGGCGGCGGAGGCGGATGCGGGCGCTGAGGCGGCGCCGGTGGCGGAGCCGGCCTTGTCGGCCGCGGCGGCGATCAGGGCGACGTAGTCCTTGATGCCCCACGGGATGGACAGGGGGCCGGGGTTGGTGGAGGCCGACAGCGGTGTGCCGTTGCCGACGAAGGCCACCGTACCGTTCTTGATCGCCGGGATCGTACCGACCAGGGAGTCGGCCTGGAGGGTGGCCAGCGCGGATTCCTCCCCGTACATGATCATGATGTCCACATCGGCCACCTGGTCGGCGTTCTCGCTGGAGACGTCGCTGAAGAAGACCTCCGGGTCGGCGTCGGAGGCCGCCTGCACCGACTTGGGGATGGTCATGCCCAGGTCGGTCATGAAGGCGGTGCGGGGGTCGGCGGTGGTGTAGAAGCCGATGGTGGAGGTGTCGGACTCGCTCATGTAGAAGAAGGCCGCGGACTTACCGGCGATCTGGGGGTGCTGGGCAACGGCGTCGGCGACCTGCTGCTCCAGGTCCGTGATCAGGGCTTCGCCTTTCTCCGCCAGTCCCATGGCCTGGGAGTCCAGGCGGATCATCTCCCGCCATTTGGTGCCCCAGGGCACACCCGGGTAGGCGACGGTGGGGGCGATCTTGGTGAGGGTGTCGTAGTCCTCCTGGCTGAGGCCGGAGTAGGCGGCCAGGATCACGTCAGGGGAGGTGCCGGCGATGGCCTCGAAGTCTAGGCCGTCGCCGTCGTCGAACAGGACCGGCTTGGAGGCTCCGGCGGCCACCAGTTCATCGACCTTCTGCTTGGTCCACTCCAGCATGCCGGAGCCGTCGGTCACGCCCCATTCCTGGCGTGACAGGCCGGCGGGCATCACGTCCAGGGCCAGGGCAACATCGTGATTGCCCCAGGCGATCGCGGTGAAACGGGAGGCGCCGGCGGGGATGGTGGTGGTGCCGAAGGCGTGCTCAACGGTGATCTCATCGGTGGTGGTCTGTGCGGCGACGCTGGTGCTCGCGCCATCGGAGCTGCTGCTGGATGAGTCAGTGCCGCAGGCGGCCAGAATCGCGGCGGCGGGCACGGCCAGGCCGGCCGTCAAGAAGGACTTACGTGAGACGGTCACGGCGGTCTCGCTTTCGGTCGCAGTTGTATGAACAGCGAGAACATTAGTTGAGGTGAGGCTGTGCTCATAGGGGGATATGCGTGTAATGCCCCACTGCCGGATGCCCAGTCGGTTGTGCCGAGGTCGGTGGAAGTTACGTGCTGAGGTCGGTAGAAGTTACGGGCCGATGGGGGCGCGTCGCCGGGGCGGGCCCGCATGGTTCTGCAGCCCGGGCTGCAGCTGTACGCCTCGTTCACTCTCCCGGGACTACCGCACACCCGACTTCCAGAGCCCCCCGTTCAACACCGACAACCACCACACCCTCAAACACGAAGCGCCACGAATCGCTTAGGTTGGTTAGGAGGCTACGCGACAGCCAACACCCCACCCGAGACGCGAAGGAGCGAATATGAGCCAGCAAGAGCACAGGGGCCCCGGTACGGACGCGGAGGTTGACCCCCGTGAGGCGGAGGTGCGTCGCCGCATGGACGCCCAGGAGCTGTACCTGGATGAGGGACCGGGCTTGGAAGCCCTGACCGAGCAGCGCATCCACGGCAAGGAGCTCGCCGCCGAGTACAACGCCACCTCGCCGCGCAACTCCGCCGGTCGGCGGCGACTCCTGGAGGAGATCTTCGGCGAGGTGGGGGAGTACGTGTGGGTGGAGCCGCCCCTGCACGTCGCCTACGGCATTCACACTCGTGTGGGATCGCCCGTATACGCCAATGCCGGACTGCAGATCATCGACGACTCCCCGGTGATCATCGGCAACCGGGTGATGTTCGGCCCGCGCGTGATGATCTCCACTGCCGGTCATCCCGTCCACCCGGAGATGCGCGACCGCGGTCAGCAGTTCTCCGCTCCGGTGGTGATTGAGAATGATGTTTGGGTCGGCGGCAACGTGACGATCCTGCCGGGCGTGACCATTGGACGCGGTTCAGTGATCGCCGCGGGCGCCGTCGTGAGCGCCAATGTGCCGCCGATGGTGGTGGCGGGAGGCGTGCCGGCGCGGGTACTGCGCGAGATTACCGACGCCGACCGCGACTGGTCCTACCGGGCCCCGCGCACGCTGCCCCTGCCTGGCAGGCGGGAGGGGGACGACGGCGCCTGAGTGCTCGCACCGCTCCTGCGGTGCGCAGCTCGGCCTCCTGGACCTCGGGGTTCCGCTCGCGCGTGCTCACGCGCGCGTAGCCGATGCTGCTGCTCACCGCTCCACACCCTGGGATCCTTGGCCACGGCCAGGCCGGCGACTAGGTCGCTGCTGCTGGGCAGCACCGAAAAGCCACCTCGTCACTTCAGTCGTCAACCTGTGGGTAGGAGGCTCGGACCGCTGATCTTCCCATGTCCGTTGACGGATTTGACGGGCCGGTGGCGCGTGGCTGAGCGATAACACGGAAAACCGGCACAAGTGAATCCGGCACAGGCTTGTAGCGCCCCAGGTCGGGTCCTGACAGCATGGAGGCCTGGTTCCACACCTCGGGACTCACCCGGCTGAAGTCGAGGGTGAAGCGCGACTGCTCAGCCACATGCTCTATGCACACCTTGGAAGTGCGACCATTGCCTTCGCGGAATGGGTGGGCCTGATTCAGGTAGGCGAAGACCTCGGCGCCGGCTCGTGCGAAGCCGTCACGGTCAAGCCTCATCCAACTAGTGCCTTCAATAAGACGATGCACGTCAGCCAGGTACCGGTCTATCTCGCCAGTGCGGACGTCAGCGAAGGAGAAAAAGTCCTTCGACACGTTCACGCTCCGGTACTGGCCGGCCCACTCGTAAACGTCCTGGAACAGGTAACCGTGGATCGCACGCACATGGCCGGCGTCATACGTCCTGGGAACGACAACCTGACCTGACATCAACTCACGCTGCCGTTGGATAGTCTCGGTATACTCCAATTCCCTAAGCAGTGCGGGGTCGCGTTCGTCGAACAGGTTACGCAGAGTCCCCTGCCCTGTACTGGGGTCGTAGGTCTCAGGGTAAAAGGGCTCTTCCGGTTTGAGGGTGTGGTGGCTTCCGGCCGGGGCTGCGGTGCGTGGGGGGGCGGATGAGGTCGATGTCGGGCTGGCGGGGACGTGTTCGGGCTGACGAGGTCGTACTCGGTAGGTGCCGGTTTGCCGAGAACGTCCTCTTCATCCCCAAACCCTCCACATTCGGGAGGGTTTCGGGCTCACGAGGACGTGTTCGACCAGCACAGGTCGTGCTCGGGCGTACAAGGACGT